>JAFZWH010000074.1 GCA_017617415.1 Victivallales bacterium
ACCGCCTCATCGGGCATCTCGAAAGACGCAGTGCCCTCGCCTGTCGTGAAATCAACTGACGGCGTGAGAGTCCACTCGATGTCGTAGTCGGAGACCAGCGCGCCGTCTGGCAGAGTCGCCGTCGCCGTGACCATCTCGCCAGCTGCGGCATAGGACTTTTTCGCAGTTGCACCGACGACAGTGACAGGATAAAGATCCAGGGCACCAGTGCAGGTCACCGCGATCTCCGATGCAGGCATCACGAAACGAACAACACCTGCATCTATTTCAATGAAATCAACTTCCGGCACACTTTCCCAGGACAAATCGAAATCCGTGGCAGATGTTCCTTCAGGCAACATCGCCGTGACCATGACCGTCTCGCCACGGGCGGCGATCTCTTTGTCCGCAGTGCAACCATTCGCTGTGACCACGTAGGTCTTCAGTGTGGCAACGCAGGTCACCTCCACCGCCTCGGTGGGCATCTCGAAGGACACCATGCCTTCGCCTTCGGCGAACTCGATTGACGGAGCAAAGGTCCATTCGAAGTCGTAATCGGAGACCAACGCGTCTTCCGGCAGAAGTGCCGTCACCGTGACCGTCTCGCCACGGTTGGCAGACGATTTGTCCGCAGTAGCACCTGTCACCGTGATAGCATAGGTCTTCAGCGTGGTGACGCACGACACGCTGACTGCCTCGGTGGGCATCGTGAACGACGCGGTACCATCGCCTTCGGTGAACTCGACCGTCGGGACGGAGGTCCACTCGATGTCGTAGTCGGAGGCAAGCGAGTCTTCCGGGAGAGTCGCCGTCACCGTGACCGTCTCGCCACGAGTGGCAGACGATTTGTCCGCAGTAGCACCTGACACCATAACCGTATAGGTCTTCGGCGTGGCAGAGCACGTCACGCTGACCGCCTCGGCGGGCATCGTGAAAAACGCTGTGCCTTCGTTCACGGTAAACTCGACAGTCGGCACGGAACTCCATGCAAAGTCGTAGTCGGAGACCAATGCTTCCTCCGGCAGAAGCGCCGTCATTGTCACCATCTCGCCACGGGCGGCAATCAACTTGTCCGCCGTTCCCCCTGTTGCCGTGACCCCATAGGTCTTCAGCGTGGCGACGCAGTTTACCTCGACCGCCTCGGCGGGCATCTCGAAGGACGCGGTGCCATCGCCTGTCGTGAACTCGACCGCAGGCGCGAAGATCCACTCGATGTCATAGTCGGAGACTAACGCGCCATCCGGCAGAGTCGCCGTAACCATGACCGTCTCACCACGAGCGGCAACCGACTTGTCCGCCAAACAGCCAGTCGTCGTGACCGCGTAGGTCTTCAGCGTAAAGAGCGCGAGGTAGTCTGCATCCGCATACGCAGTAATGGCGTATGACTCCTCGCTGGAAACCAGTTCGTCATTCAGGAACCATCCAGAGAAGAGGTAATCTTCGGCAGGAACGGCGGTAAGGGTGGTCGTCGTTCCGTAGTCAAAAACTCCTCCACCGGAGACTTGGCCGCCTACTTCCGAGGAGCCCGTCACGGTGATGGCAATTGGCGGGTAATCCACCGAAATGTCGCATTGGCCGGAGATGTTCTCGCGACTTGTCGCATAAATCGTGGCAGTTCCAGGCGCAGCCAAGGAGATGGTTGCCTGCCCATGGGAGTCCACAGTGGCCACCGCCTCATTGTCCGAACTCCACGTGAGCACCTGCCAAGAGGCATTGGCCGGAGCCACCATTGCGGAGAGTTGGAGGCTTTGGGTGCCTCCAGCGTTCAAGACATCGTATTCTTGAGTCGCAGGGGCGACCGTCACCTGGGTCACCGGAACCCACGGCAAAGGCAACATGGCGCTTTCACCGCCAGGGGACTGGCGAATCACGGCATACAGATTGGCACCATCGCTCAGCCAAAGTCCATAGCAGTAGCCCGTGTCCGGCAAATCCGCTGTCAAGGTCGTAGTGGCCATGGTGTCGGGGTCGCAGAGCAACACGGAATCGCGGGTGCTAATAGCCAGCAATCCGTGGAAAGTCGCCAGTTGGTAGAATTTTCCAGTCCAGTAGGAATTGGGCTTCCCCCAGACATTCCAGCGGACATCCGGAAGGTCAAGAACCTTCTCGCCCTGACCAGTTTCCAAGTCGTAGGCATATAACTCATTCTTGGTTTTTGACACAGCATACCCACGGCCGGCAAAGCAGGGAACCGCCCCAGAGGCAAAGGACTCCTCATCATTCCAAAAATAGTCGTCAAAACGGGTGCTGTTACAAACATAGAGCGGATAATCCCAGACGGGATGCTCCAGGCTTTTGATCGCCGTGTCGCTTTTCAGAAAATTCTCATGGTAAAACTTCTCGGGTTTACTGTATCCAGATGTAACCGGATCATCCCACGTCACATCGACATGATACCATTCGCCGTCGATATACACCGCATTCCAGGCGTGATTCATGGAATCAGATGCGATGTAATCCACGGGAACGCCAACCTTGCGCAGCAAATGAGCATAGCTGATGGCGTAGCCGGCGCACACCGCACGCTTGAGCACCAGCGCACCATAGGCATCCCGAATATGGGACAGACTCGCGGTTTCGTCGTATTCGCAATTGGAACATACAAAGTCGTGGAGGACAAGCGCCTTCTCCAGGTCGCTCATATTGTCGGACACCAAAGACAATGCGTTTTGGACCGCCTGCTCCAGTTCGGCCTTCATCTCCGCCAGGGCAGCGGCGTCCGTGACCGTGTATTGGGGACGAACCTTAATAACAACTCCGCCACTACTCACTATCCCCCAGTTGGTGGAATTGACATGGAAAATCTCGCCATGTTTACAAAGGATATTAATGTAATAATTCCCCAAGTCGGCCTTGGCTAGTTTATATCCGGAGACGTCGATTTCGGCGGCGAGGCGTGCCCATCCATCGACCAGCGTCGCCTCCAAGGCCTCGTTCTTGCCGAGATAATTGGCTTCGCCTTCGCCACGCAGCTCATCGTGGCGGATTGGCGGCAGGAAAGCACCGGCAATGAGCGTGCTCCCGTCGAAATATTCCACTTGCTCATCGGCAATCTCCGCTGTCCAGAGCGGGCACAGCGACAGCAGCATCAGACAGCCCCAGAAAAACCGCCTGGAGAATCGCTTTAAACCATGGGTCATCATGTTCATCCCTTAACAAAGATAAGAGCCGAATCACAAGAGTCTTCTGTATTATGTATTATTTGATAATATATATGACTTTGGAAGACCAACCCGTCCAATCAATTATCCAAATGGAGTTCCTGGGCAAGACGTTGTTCGGCGTCGGCAGCACGGATTTCACCAAGCAGACCATCGAGGTCGCCATCGATAATGGCAGGCAGGTCGTAGCGGGTGATATTGAAACGGTGGTCGGTCACGCGGTTCTGCGGGAAGTTATAAGTGCGTGCTTTCTCGGAACGGTCGCCGCTACCAATTTGACTACGGCGCTCCGCGGCATTCTTGGCATCTTCCTCCTGCTGACGGCGCTCCAGAAGCCGTGAGCGCAAGATGCGCATGGCGATTTCCTTGTTCTTGTGCTGAGAACGCTCCTGCTGGCTTGCCACGAAGTCTCCCGTAGGCAAATAAGTCACCCGCACGGCAGAGTCGGTCCGGTTCACGCCCTGGCCACCAGCGCCGGAGGACCGGAATACATCAATGCGAAGGTCTTCTGGTTTCAGCTCTATATCCACATCTTGCGCCTCCGCCATCACCGCTACGGTTGCCGTGGAAGTGTGGATGCGCCCCTGGGTCTCCGTAGTAGGCACACGCTGCACACGATGCACGCCAGACTCAAAATGGAGCAGGCTCCACGCCTCGTCGCCACGCACCATGAACGAGACATTCTTGATGCCGCCGACTTCGGTCTCGCCCAAGTCGAGCATCTCGACATGCCAGCCTTTCGTCTCGCAGTAGCGCATATACATGCGATAGAGGTCGCCTGCGAAAAGGCTCGCCTCGTCGCCACCAGCGGCCGGACGAATTTCCACGATGACGTCGCGCCCCTCGTTGGGATGGCTGGGCAGAATCAGCATCTTGAGGCGCTGCTCCAGGGGAGACACCCTCCCCTGCAGTTCTTCTAAATCCGCCGTGATCATCTCAGCCATCTCGGGGTCGCTGTTCTCGGCGAGCATCTCCTTGTTTTCGACAATCTGCTGCTGGACAGAATTGAACTCGTTCCACGCCTCCTGAAGTTGCTTGAGCTTCTGGTACTCGCGGTTCATCGCCTGAAAACGATCGTTAGAACCGCTGTTGAAATCAAAATGGCTGATTTCGTTCTCCAGTTCCGCCAGACGGCTGGCGCTATTTTGGATGTAACCGGCTAAATCCATAATCAATTAGCAATTAGCAATTGCGCGAGGCAATACTTCGCTCATTAAAAAAGGCCACGCCCTGTGGAAAAAAATCCAAAGGCGTGGCCGAATGAAGTTAGACAAACGACCCGCAAGGGGCCGAAGCAACTACTTCTTCTTCTTTTTGAGAGCCTCAAAGTCAACGTTCGCGAAACGGCGACGGAAGGCGTCAACGCGTCCTTCCGTATCGACAAGCTTCTGCTTGCCAGTGTAGAAGGGGTGGCACTTCGCGCAGATACCGATGGACTGCTTGGGCATCGTGGACTCGCACTCGAAGGTGGCGCCGCAGGCGCAGGTCACCGTGCACTTGACGTACTTGGGATGGATGTTTTCCTTCATGACCGGATTTCCTTATGTAAATTACTTGTAACCAATTAGTTATGACAATCACTACAGATCTGCCAGAGCGGCCTTGCGGGAGAGCCGGACACGTCCGCGATCATCGATGTCAATCACCTTCACGGTGATTTCGTCGCCGACCTTGCAGATATCCTCGACAGTCTTGACACGGTAGTTGGCCAGTTCGGAGATGTGAACCATCCCCTCCTGCCCAGGCATGATTTCCACAAAGGCACCGAATTCCTTGACGGTCTTGACGACGCCCTTGTAGATTTTTCCAATCTCGACTTCGCCGGTCAGGGATTCGACCTCGTAACGGGCTTGATCCATCGCGGCCTTGGAGTTCACGAAGATGCGGACGGTGCCGTCCTCCTCGACATTGATCTGGGCGCCAGTGCGATCCTGGATTCCGCGGATGTTCTTTCCGCCAGGGCCAATCAGCGCACCAATCTTCTCGGGGTTGATCTTCACGGTGCAGACCTGTGGGGCATTCGGAGAGAGCTCGGCGCGTGGCTTGGCCAGGCAGGCGGTAAGAATCTCGCGAATCTTCGCACGGGCGGCCTTGTTGCGCAGCATCGCCTGATACATCCCCTCGATGTCGAGGCCGGCAATCTTGAGATCCAGCTGGAAGCCGGTGATTCCCTTGGTGGTTCCGGCGACCTTGAAGTCCATATCACCATAGTGATCCTCGCTGCCGAGGATGTCGGTGAGGAACTCGCGATGGTCGGTGCCGGTCACCAAACCGATGGAGATGCCGATGACCGCGTCGGAGATTGGCACGCCAGCATCCATGAGCGCCAGCGAACCACCGCAGACGGTGGCCATCGAGCTGGAGCCGTTGGAACCCAGAATTTCGCTGGTCACGCGAACGGTGTACGGGAAATCGTCCACCGAAGGCATCGCCTGGCGGATGGAGCGCTCCGCAAGTGCGCCATGACCGATTTCACGACGGCCGGTGGAGCCGTAGCGACCGACTTCGCCAGTGCAGAAGTTCGGGAAGTTGTAGTGGAGGATGAAGTTCTTCTTCGCAGGACCGCCGGCGATGACGTCGTATTCCTGCGCATCGCCAGTCCCGGAGAGCGTCGCGGTCACCAGCGCCTGCGTGTCTCCACGCTTGAAGATGGCGGAGCCGTGCACAACGGGCAGCACGCCGACCTCGCAGGTGATGGGGCGCAACTCGTCCAACGCCCGTCCGTCCTGACGGACCTTCTTCTCCAGCACGAGATTGCGAATCGCCTTCTCCTTGATGATCTCCCAGGCCAGCTCCGGATTCGGGGTGGCGCCGGTCTCGGGATCGGCAAATTTCGGCGGAACGGCCGCGACATACTCGGCCTTCAGCGCATTCTCCTGATCTTGGCGCGTCAACTTGTCCGGCGCGCACACGGCGGCGGAGAGCCGGTCGCCGATGAACTCTTCGGAGGCCTTCAGGAACTCCGGACTCGGCAGATTGGAGACATACTCGAACTTTGCCTTGTTGACTTTCGCAGCCAGCTCCTGCTGGGCGGCGATCATCTTCTGGATGATGCCATCCGCAAACCACATCGCATCGCGCAGTTCCTCCTCGGAAATCTCCTTGGAGCAGCCCTCAATCATAATGGCCTTGCCGGCCACGCCAGAGTAAACCAGATCGATGTCGCTCTGCTCCATCTCCGCATTGGAGGGGTTCGCAATGAACTCGCCGTTGATGCGCCCGACACGCAATGCGCCAACCGGACCATTCCACGGAATGTCCGAAACCATCAGCGCCGCGCTGGCACCAAGGATGGAGAGGACATCCGCCTCCTGCTTGCCGTCCGCAGACAGCAGCGTGGAGACAATCTGAACCTCGTTGTTGAAGCCTTCGGGGAAGAGCGGGCGCAACGGACGATCCGTCATGCGGGCAGTGAGAATTTCTTTCTCGGAGGGACGCCCTTCGCGCTTGAAGAAGCCGCCAGGAATCTTTCCGGCAGCCGCGAAGCGCTCGCGATATTCCACGGAGAGCGGGAAGAAGTCGATGCCCTCGCGCGGCGCGGCGGCGCAGGCACAGACCAAAACGGTGGTGTCCGCCTGACGGACGACCACGGAGCCATTGCACAAGAGCGCCAGCTTGCCCGTCTCAATCGAGAGGGACCTTCCGCCGCCCAAGTCGATAGTGATAGATTCTATGCTCATTTCTACACTCCCTTAAAATTGAAGGCCAGCCTGGAGGCAGTTTTACGCCAGCCTCTTGGCTGAACCAGAGTCGGTTATCGGCGCAGACCCAGGGAGCCAATCAGAGCAGTGTAGCGAGCGTAGTCGTTGGCGGCGAGATAGCGCAGGAGCTTGCGGCGGCGATTGACCAGCGCAACCAGTCCGCGACGGGTGCTGAAGTCCTTCTTGTTGAGCTTGAGGTGCTCAGTGAGTTCAAGGATGCGTGCGGTCATAATGGCGACCTGGACCTCGACGGATCCCACATCTCCCTCGGAACGCTTGTACTTCTGGATGACTTCCTGCTTTTGTTCTTTATTCATGATTAGATGGTAGGTTGTTATCGCCAGACGGTCACCAAGCCAGATTGGGGAAGACCTTTCCCACTTGCAGTCATGGCCCAGCTTATAAAACCTCTGCGACAAACATATAATTTAATGCCTATTCCCTGATTTTCAAGCTCGTCATGATCATTTGGACAGCCCAAACAAAAAACTCCCAGAGATTTGACAATGCCCGCACACAATGCCCAATAGCATATTATATTAAAAGCAATTTCGTATCGTGCGCCACGCATCCTCATTTTCCAGGAAACAAGCCATGCCTCAAATCCTAAAAGCGCTCTGCCTGCTTTTGGCCGTTTCCTTCCTCGCCTCCTGTAATGTTGGCACGGATAAAGGCAAAGACCAATCCGCCCCCAGCGACAGCGGTGAAAACCTTCCGGGCCAGCAGGAAAAGCCTTCTCCCGCCTTGGTCCCCAGGCCTCCGGAGCCGCAAATAGAATCCACGCCAAAAGGTTGGTATGATGACTACAATGCCGCCATGGCGGCAGCCCGCCAGACCAACCGACCGGTTTTCGTGCTCTTCACCGGATCTGACTGGTGCGGCTGGTGTATCAAACTGCGCAATGACGTCCTCACCCGGCCCGATTTCAAAAAGTTGGCCGCTGAAGAACTCATCCTGATGTTCGTGGACTCGCCAGATGGATTCGCTTTGCCCCCGCGCGTCAAACAAGCCCATGAAATGCTTGCCCAGACACTCGGTGCGGGCGGCGGAGTTCCGCATGCCATCTTGGTCTCGCCCGATGGCAAGAAGCTCGGCGACATTTCGGGATACCGCAAGGAGACCGAGTATCTTGACGAATTGCGTAAAATCATTCGCAGAAAATAGGAACAACGCCATATAGACGGCGGTCTGACAATCCAATGCCGGCAGAATCCTCCAATCCAAAGTTGTCTCCCCAGCCCCGCCGCAATGCGGTGAGGATGCACAATGATGGCTGGATGAACAGCGCATGGAATAATTTTGAGCTGAATCCAACTTATATGCAGGAAGTGGGAACCTTCGAACTGCTGAATGCAGACGAAGAAGTCCGCTATGCCAAGGAATACAGCGAAGCACGAGCGCAAATCCATGGATTGCTCGCCCAATTCCCTCAAGTCATCATGGCAGAATTGGACATCCTCAGAAAACTGCCGCCAGGACAACTCTTGAGTTTCATTGAACTCGACCCCTGCAATGACGACCTTGTCTATAGCGATGATGCCCTGGAGAAACTCATCGCACAGGCCATTGAAATGCTACTGGACAAGCGAAAGGAAATCCTTCGCCAATTCGCGCGGCTCCAGCCCTCGAAAAGCCGCAACGCTACCGAACATGCGGTCCAAGTGACAGGCGAGTGGCTTCCCCGCATCTTCAATCCAATTGTGAGAGAGTTCGGCAAATTCACTTTCCAGCCCTGCTTCTACTCCGCGTGTGTTGAACTCTTCATTCGAGGTGACTGGGAGACGACTGGTCTTGACGCAACGCAACGACACGCCTTGTCCACGCAAATGGAGGAAATCCACCAGCGTGCCATCAAAGCCATGAACAACCTCGTCGAAGGCAATCTCCGACTGGTTATCTCCATTGCCCGTCACTTCGTATGTACATTGATGCCCCTCTCCGACTTGGTGCAAGAAGGCAATATCGGGCTAATGCGCGCCGTGGAATCTTTCGAGTACCAGCGTGGACATCGTTTCTCCACTTATGCTTCCTACTGGATTCGCCAATCCATTACTCATGCTCTGAATGTAAACGGACGCTCCATCCGCATCCCGGTCAATATCGTGCGTCAGCTCTCCAAAATTCACCGCATGGAGCGGGAATTCCTCCAGGAGCAGGGACGCCCGCCTTCCATCGAGGAACTGGCAAGCCTCGTGGGACTCTCGGTGCCACGAATCCGTGCACTGCTGAAGATGGGACAGCAGCCACTCTCCTTGCAAGCCATCGCCACCGAGGACCGCGACTGGAATGACATTCTGGCTGACGAACAGAGTACAACCCACCAGACCGACAACGGGCACGATATCACCAAGACCGTACTGGAGGTCTTGGAACCTCGTGAGCGTGAAATCCTGATGCGTCGCTTTGGACTCCTGGGGCATTCGGTGGAAACCCTGGAACAGGTCGCCAAGCATTTTGGCCTCACCGGTGAAAGGATCCGTCAATTGGAAGCAATTGCTCTCCGCAAATTACGCAAACCGGAAAGCAACAGTCTGCTGGATGATATTGAAAAATAGCGCGGGTGACGGCGGACGCCAGAGCGGGACGCCGACGGCACCCTCCTTACAGAACGCTCACCCTGTTCCAAAGGTTTTTCCTGAGCACTTCCAAGTAAAGTATATAAATTCTCCTAAAATAAAATCGGCGGGCCTTTTAAACCCGCCGATTTTGCATATAAAGGCAATGGTTCTGCGTCTTACAGGGTAAAGACGCCGTTGATATCCTTGCCGAACTCTCCTTCGGCGGTTTCGACACGAACCACCACACCTTCTTCTTCGACCTTGAAGAGCGCCAAGAACTTGAGCGCCTCCTCGCGGTTCGCACAACGATAGCGGAAGACGCGGTTGATTTCGCCCGATTCGGTACGAACGTCTTCTTCGCCCAGTTTTTCGATGCTCAGACCTTCCTGACGGCTCAACTCCTCGGCAGAAGGCATCACCAGCTTCACCTTGGGTTCTGAAGACTGCCGGAAATACGACGCATGCGGCAATTCCGGCCAAATCATCGAGGCCTCACGCCACCGAGCATAGTTCAAGCTGACGCCGCCAACCACCGCCACCGCGCGGTCATGATGGCTGTATGCACCCAAAATGATGTCACCGCGTTTGGACTTCAATTCGCCGTTCACGCCAAGCCCCACAAATGAGAGCTGACACAATGCGTTTTTGGCTTCATCCACGGTGTCAAACAGATATGCGACATACTTGAAATGATCGGGGTCGGACTCCGCCGCCTTCCAGAAATTCTCCTGGAAGGCACCCTTGGACTTGTAAAAGTCGGAGACATCAAGTTCCTTTTCACCCCGGAAGAAGAACATCCAGACCACCAAGCCGACAATGCCAACCAGAACCACAATCACCACAATGTAGAGCCACAAACGAGAGCGACGGGCAGGAGGCTCAACCTGCGGCTCCTGGCGGCTCGGGGTTGGGCGACTCGCGGCGGCCTGACGTTCTGCTTCCAGTTCAGCCTGACGCGCTTCTTCTTCCTCGCGCTCACGTATCGCTTCTTCTTCCCTGGCCTGCTGCTCAGCAAGCTCTTGGCGTTTACGCTCCGCTTCGGCTTGCTTCGCCAAGACGCCTTCCACACGGGGAAGTTTCCCGACGGGATTCACTGCGTATGACTGGCTGGCCATCGACACCTGAGAGGCAATCTCGGCATTGGCACGATTGACACGATCGGCTTCACGGGCCTTGCTGACACGAGCGGCGACGGCGATTGCATTGGCGGCATACTCCCGCAACAACGCATCCGGCGTAAACCATTGTTCTTCCCAGTAGGTGTAGCCATTGTTCTGATTGGCCAGGAAATCCTCGGCAAACTGGCGCTCCACGAACTCCGTGCGATGCTCATCCTCGTACTTTTTACGGGCAACGGCAGAATTACTGATATACTCATCCATCCATTGTTCGCGATAACGCTGGTTGGCAATCTGGTCGAACTTCACAATTTCTCCCTCGGGGCCATCGTTTCCTTCAATGCCCTCCATGTCACCCAGCCGGATTGTGTGGGAACTGATGATGATGTTTCCGCCACGGGTCCCCATGTAGATTCCACGCACCTTCTCGGTAAGTCGCGGCGTTTTCTTGTAAATCACTGTAACCGTCTGATTTAGCTTATAAAGCGGATACACTTCAGCGGCCTTCTGCCGCAGTTCCGGCATCGAATAGGCGGGGTAGACCTCCAATGCGGCCGCCGCCAGCGCCTCGTCCGCCTTGGCCTCGCTCTCCGGTTCCAGAACCAGCGGGGGACGCGTGGTCGCCTGCAGACACTTCTCGGTTGCCTTGAAAGTCTCCGAGGTCGCCTGAAGCAAGCCATTCAAATCCATTTCAGGCTTGGCTGACAACGCTTCGTCCATTAACTTTTCCAAGGTGGCAAGACGCTTATTTGAGAGCGAACGGTCCACTTCCCCGCCAATCACCGCAACCTCAAACCACAACAGCGTTGCTACCAAGATAAAGACGAGTCTACTACGGTTATTCACAAAAAACTCCTTATTCGGGTGAAAAAGTACGCCGAAACCGCTCCCGACAAACAGAAACGCCTCTCGACAACTCATTATGAAAATGACCTCGCATAAGCGCATGCCCGCGTTTATGCGTTATAAAAAACGAATTTTACATATTTTACGCTTTTTTTAGGAAAATGCCATAGAACACAGCAAAAAAAACTGAATTTTGCTCAAATTTTTGAGAAAAATTGCAAAAACTCCAGCTTCTAACAGAATTGTCCAGTTTTGACACATACGAAAAATCCCCCATTGATGAGGAAATTACAAAACTCTCATCCCACTCGCCCCCCGCAGTGCTGGGCGATGCTTCATCGCTTAAGTTCCGCATGGAAGACCACGCCTCGCTTGCGGCACTTTGCGCTTGGGCGATAGTGTTGCAATTTGCCTTCGGGGTCAGTTTTTCAGGAAATTAGCGAAGGCAAAGACATCCACGACAGCATTGCAGACATTGCATACTCGCATCCGTAGTCCAATGTCGTTGGTGACCAGCCACCGAAGATGTTCCTCACCGTCATCTTCCTCAGTTGTCGCCACATTTGCCAGCTGCTCGACCAATTCATTTCCAGCATCCTGTCCATCTGGCGTCCGGGCGGCGGAAACCAATGCGAGCTTTCCCTTCTTCTCCACTGTGGTGTTTGGCAAATCGGAATCAAACACCAGCGTCATGGAGTGGAAGAACTTTGCCCGGTGCTGACAACTTGCAATGAAGTCGCTATAAGCAGATGATCCTCGCCCTGCCATGGCTGCACTAACAGCCCACCGAGGACAATGCTTGATGACATTGCTGGCATCCACAAAGAGATCCACTTCGGCCAGACGATTCAGAAAGTTGTGAAGCTGGACAATCTCCAGAAGCGGTCCCGTGACCGATTCATGCGTCATGGTCTGAGGCACTCTGTTCGCGCGCGCCAAAGCATCAACTGCCTGGTTTTGGCGTTGTTTCAGGAGGTTAAGCGCCTCAGTGCAGCCATCCGTCCCATAAAGCTTCTTTCCCAGCGGCGACTCAAGCATCCGCCGCACCTCTGAATATTTATCCAATGCATTGCCATCAAATGGAATTTCAATAATATATGCCTTAAGCCTTGCGGGCAATGCCAAAGTGCTGTTCTTCGACTCCTCGCCGAGTTTCTGTTTCAACTCGTCAATGCGAGCCTCCAAATCACGCTGCAATTCTGAAATACCTGCAATCGGTTGAATGGCATCCTCAATCGCCAACTTCACCTGCATGAGCATCTGCTCCGTCTTGCGCAGTTCATCGCGAAGGCTCTGCAAAGTGCCATAGCGCTTATTGACTTCTCGTTGATGCGCAAGCATTTGGTTAACCCGTTCCCGCAGCCCGGCTCCCCGCTGTGACGCCTGAGCAGCATAAGCCACCAAATCCGGATGAACGCCCAGCACGGAGGCCTCGAACGAGGCCATTTGCGTTTGCATCGTTTGTTCCTGAAACTCCCGCAGTTCCTCCACCGCGCCAGTGAAATTTTGCGCACATTCCCCCAGCCGTTGCTGAAGTGCCTGGATTTCGTCATCTTTGGCCGCCAATTCCTTCGCATGAACCTCTTCCAGAATCCGTAACCGTTTGGCCAGCTGATCGCGTTCATAAACCACCTCGCCAAGACGTCGCTTGTTCGCGCCTTCCGCGGCACCGTCCGGAACTGCCGAAGCCTCCATCGCTTCACGGAGTGGCAACGACGACGCCTTCGTCAAAGGCAACAATCCCTCCCCCCCATGCGTTGGCTCCGGCAGTGACACGATTGGCTCGTTCCGCATTTCCACAGAAAGATGTTCCGCCACCCAAAAATCAGCCATCTCCGCCGGCAATTCCGGCATGCTCACCGCCTCGCCGCGTTCAGGACGTTGCGTCAACGGCCGAGTATTCCAGAAAGACGGCCAAGCCAGCAGATGCTCACCAAGACGTTGCGCCCATGGCTGGTCAATGTCACAAAGCAATGTATATGCCCACGGTCGCGCATCCTTCAACAATCGGAACCACTTGCTCCAATTCTGCTTCAGCCAGTCACTGGAAAGATGGCGATAAACGTCCTTCACTTTCTTTATCTTAGGACTCTTCGCGATACCCTCCATGAAGAAATAAAAAGCCTGGTCTTGGTCATGCACGATGACTGTCGCCAGGCGCGTGCGAACCCGATTATGATGGAAATTCTCCTTTTGAATTTTGAAGCCTCCTTTGCTGACCAGCATTCGGAAGCGGGGATTATCCTGTATCAACGACCTGAATATCCGGTAATCAATACAACGCAGTCCCCAGTCAATGGCCTCTATGCAAATGTTGTTCATAATGGATTAAAATTGGGAGAAGGTCACCCAAAGTGACACATCAGGCGAAAAAACCAGATGCAACAAGCCGCCAGCCACGAGACACTATGCCTCGCTACAGCCTGTCCCGGCAACAGCTAATGCCGACTATAGCAACGGAATGTGATGTTCGCGACATTTCGCGATCATCGCATTCGGCCAGATGCTGCACTGGATTTCGCCGATATGCGCCTTCTGCAGGAATAACATGCACAGACGGCTTTGACCAATGCCGCCGCCCATCGTAAGCGGCAGCTCGCCTTTCAATAACGCCTGGTGGAAGAACAATTTCTCACGGGCCTGCTGACCAGCCAGCTTCAGTTGGCGCTTCAGCGCCGTCCGGTCCACGCGGATGCCCATCGAGGAGAGTTCGAAGGAGCGCCTCAGTATCGGGTTCCAGACGACGATGTCGCCGTTGAGACCGTGATGCGTCTTGTCGGAGGGCGTGGACCAGTCGTCATAGTCGGGCGACCGCCCGTCGTGGGGCTTGCCACTCAGGGGCAATGCGCCGCCGATGCCGATGATGAACACCGCGCCGTCCTGCTTCGCAATCTTATCCTCGCGTTCCTTGGGCGTGAGTTTAGGATACTTTGCCTCGAGGTCTTCGGTGAAGTGGAACTTGATCTCATCAGGAAGGAAAGCCGTGAGCTGCGGATAGTCCTGGCAGAGAGAAGCCTCCGTGCGACGGATAGCATAGTAGATGCGACGGACCGTGTCCTTCAGGTATTCCAGCGTGCGCTGCTCCTTGGTGATGACCTTCTCCCAGTCCCACTGGTCCACATAGAGTGAATGGAGGTTGTCCAGTTCTTCGTCCGGCCGGATGGCGTTCATATCCGTGTAGATGCCTTTTCCCGCCTCCATCCCAATGGTCGCCAATTTCAGGCGTTTCCATTTCGCCAGCGAATGGACGATTTCGGCCTGCTCACCGGCGATGTCCTTGATGCCGAAAGAGACCGGCTTTTCCACGCCGTTCAAGTTGTCGTTGATGCCAGTGCCCGAAAGCACGAAGAGCGGTGCGGTGACACGCTGGAGCTTCAGCTCGAAAGCCAAGTCCGACTGGAACTGGTTCTTGATTTTGCGAATGGCGCACTCCGTGGCCAATTCGTCCAACAACGGCTTGTAGCCGCGCGGCAGCAAGAGTTTAGACATGGTAAAACCCCAAATTGCATGTTTGAATGATGTGCAAGGTGGCACCTTGCGGAGAATCGGAACGCCCGGGCATCCCACCCGGACCTCCAGAAAAATGACAATCTTGTCCAAATAATGACAATTTAGTAAAATCGCTGCCAATTTTGGACACTTCCGCATTGCGTATGGTATTCGCAATCACGGCTGCCACATAATATGAAGCCGTTTCCCGTAACTGCAAATCCATTTCTCAAAAAAAGGAACTATATCAATAAAATAGCGACGATGGGACATTCCCGTCGGTTCATATCAAGTCATTCTGCTACAACATTACATCCAGCAGGTCTCCGCCTTTGCCAAATCACCAGTCCCAAGGCAAGTATCAGTGCCAAGCCTCCGGAGACAATGCCAATAATCCTTGCAGAAAAGCCTCCAAGCAAGACCATGTTGCAAGGGTGATAGTGGACGACAAATGACAAGTCCGCACAGGCGGGGTCCGTCTGCGGCATCTTGACTTCCACCTCCAAAGTATAGTCTTTGTATGGAAGATGAGGGGCAGAATGCCAAAGATACGCGAATGGTGTTCCGGAAAAATAGTCGGCGGAATCCGACCAGATTTCCTTACCCGGCGTACGATTGTCTCCTTCCACCACAACCATGTCTCCATCAAGCAAGGAGAACTCCAGGAAACTGGCGTCCTGGAAGTTCAGGGACTTCGGTCCCTCCTCCCGTAGGTACAGCACACAGCCATGAAGCCCCTCGTACCCATGGTGAAACGGAACCCGGAGATGCGTTGGCTGGGTTGCGTCCAAGTGAAATTCACAGGGAACCGCCTCCACCTCCGCTCGAAAACGCTTTGTCACAGAGTGGTCAAACCGAAAACACAGCACACCGAAAAAGCCAAGCGCAAGCAACAACCCCCATAATATCAATCGAATCCAATACCGCATGAGCTTACACTGTTGATTGGAAGTTGTTTTGCATTAATATACCACAGTTGACCGGTTAAACCCACAGTTCTAAGGCAAAAATCATAGGAAAACTAAGATTCCGTTTCCTTTCCCGTCATCGGACTTGCAACTGGCCAAAATCGCATTACATTACTTCCGTAAGGGGGCGGGGGTATACCTCCCTAATTGGAAAGCGCATGTGCGACCAAGCAAAAAAACGCTGCCGATGCCGACTGGTAAAAATCACCATCGTGACAACCTTGCCTTGCTTCTGTCGCGCGTAGTGCAAGGCAAAGTTTTACCGGACAGCAGTGATATTTCTTAGCCTACCTAACAGGACTGAAACGGTTAGATGACCCATCCAGACCAGATCGGCTTTCAAGGAACTCGAAACACGAGATTTCCTTCAAGCATTATATTTGTTTCATGCACATCAAGAATGACGCCAAACTCGCCGCGCTGCTGGCGGCCTCCGAGGCACGGAAACGTGGTGAACGCTCCGCCGGGGACGCCAGAGGCTGGGAGACCCGTACCATCAAGCACGACAAGAAGACGCCCTCTGAAATCAGCGTGCAGGGTGGTGCCTCGCAGCTGAATCTGCGCATCCTGGGCATGGACACCGCCCTGCGCAAGACTGGATGGGGCATCATTGATGTCCATGGAAAACACTGGACCGCAGTGGACTGCGGGGTAATTGTGAATCCCCCGACGGTTTCGCTGACCGACTGCATGAGGCACCTCAACGGCGCCATCAAGGACCTCCTGACCAAATACCATCCAGACGCCGTGGCAATCGAAGGCGGCTTCTACTGCAAAAACGCCCGTACCGCCATCGTGCTGGGAACCGCCCGAGGTGCCGTGCTGGGCGTTCTCGCCGAAGCGGAAGTCCCTGTGTACGAGTATGCGCCGCGCCGCGCGAAACAAGTGGTCACCGGCAACGGTACCGCCACCAAGGAGCATGTCGCCAAGATGGTCTCCAATCTCCTCCGAATCCAGGTCGAGAATCTCGCCAACGACTCCACCGACGCCCTGGCGTTGGCCATCTGCCACGCAGCCGCCGTCATCGACCCCACCGCCGATTTGGAAAAACCACTGTAATTAATTTGCAATTGCAATATATAAGTCAAAATTGCAATTTTCCCTCCAATCTCTAAGATGAATTTTTGTTTAAAATGTCATAAATCGCTTGCTTCCCATGCTTCTGGACAAAGCAGAATTACTGACATTTCATTCAATAATCCGTATAAGATGGACAAGACCTGCGAATTTGCCAATTGGCTACAAATCAATGCTCGCTATCAACAAACAAAACAAATTTAAGTTGCTAATTGCTAATTGAAAATGGCTGATTTATCTGTCCAACTTGGTTCGCTGAAGCTGCGGAATCCCATCGTCACCGCATCCGGCACTTTCGGCTACGGCGCGGAATACGCGGATTTGATTCCCTTTGACCAACTTGGTGCCATCACTGTCAAAGGCGTCTCGCCTTTCCCGTGCGATGGCAACCCGATGCCCCGCACCGCCGAGGTCTTCGGCGGGATGCTCAATGCAATTGGACTACCAAACCCTGGTATTGAGCAATTTATAAAAGACAATCACTATCTGCCCTATCTGCGCACCCTGCCCTGCCCCGTCATCGTGAACATCTGGGGCAAGTCCATCGAACAATACGCCGAAGTCGCCGAGCGGCTGGACGCCGAGCGCGAAGGCGTGGCGGCTTTGGAAATCAACATCTCCTGCCCGAATGTCAAGGCCGGCGGAATTGCCTTCGGCACCGACCCGACGCAGGCCGCAAAGGTCGTCTCCGCCGTACGCAAAGCCACCACCCTCCCCCTCATCACCAAGCTCTCGCCGAATGTCACCCGCGTCGCGGACTTCGCTCGCGCCACCGTGGACGCCGGCAGCGACATGCTCTCGCTCATCAACACCTTCACCGGACTGGCCATCGACCTCGAAAAGCGCAAGAGCAAACTGGCGAACTTCACCGGCGGCTTCTCCGGCCCCGCGCTCAAGCCCATTGCCCTCCGGATGGTCTATGAGGTCCACCAGGCCGTGCCCGACACCCCCATCATCGGCATGGGCGGAGTCACCAGCGGCACCGACGCTTTGGAGTTCCTGGTCGCCGGCGCCACCGCCGTCGGCGTGGGCACCGCCATCTTCGCCAACCCGCAGTGTCTCGTGGAAATCCCACGCCAGATGAACGACTGGCTGGACGCGCACCACGTCGCCACCGCCGCCGAACTCATCGGCACCCTGCAGCGATAAACACCGTTGTTCTAGACAACGGACGGTGGACTTAAACTTTAAACAACCTCTAACCTCTCACCTATAACCTCTAACCTTCATTCAGATGCAACTCACCGAACTCGGTTTGAAAGACCGCGCCGCCTGGATTCAGGCGGGCTACGCCCTCCCCCAATATGACCGTGCCGCCGTGCGAGAGAAGACGCTCGCCGCACCGCAATGGATTCACTTCGGCGCTGGCAACATCTTCCGCGCCTTCCAGGCCAACCTCGCCCAGCGGATGCTCAATGACGGACTAATGGACACCGGTATCATCGCCGCCGAGGGCTTCGACTACGAGATTATCGAGAAATCCTACCGCCCACACAACAACTACTCCGTGCTGGTCACTCTCAAGGCCGATGGCTCCATTGAGAAGACCGTCATCGGCTCCGTGGTCGAATCCATGATTCTGGACTCTGAAAACGACACCGAATTCTCGTGCCTCAAGGCCGTCTTCGCCAATCCCTCGCTCCAGATGGCGACCTTCACCATCACCGAGAAGGGCTATGCGCTCAGGACGCCAGACGGCAAACTCCTCCCCGCCGTCGAGGCGGATTTCGCCGCCGGTCCCGCCAAGCCCGCCAGCTACCTCGGCAAAGTCGCCGCGCTACTCTACGCGCGCTTCCAGGCGGGTGCCTACCCTGTCGCGATGGTCTCCACGGACAACTGTTCGCACAATGGCGAGAAGCTCTGCCAGGCGGTCAGCGCCTACGCCGAAGCCTGGGCGGCTAACGGTCTCGTGCCCAAGGCTTTCCAGGAATACATCACCAATCCCGCGAAGGTCGCATTCCCCTGGAGCATGATTGACAAGATCACCCCGCGCCCCGCCGACTCCGTGGAGAAGATGCTCAAGGAGAGCGGTCTGGAGGGCACCGAAGCGGTCGTGACCTCCAAGCGCACCTACGTCGCGCCCTTTGTGAACGCCGAGGAGAGCGAATATCTCGTGGTCGAAGACGCCTTCCCGAATGGCCGTCCCGCCCTGGAGAAGGTCGGCGTCATCTTCACCACGCGCGAGACGGTCAACAAGGTCGAGCGGATGAAGGTCTGCACCTGCCTGAACCCCCTGCACACCGCCCTGGCGGTCTATGGCTGCCTCCTGGGCTACACCTCCATCTGCGCAGAAACCAAAGACCCCGAGCTCTCCAAGCTCATCCAGGTCATCGGCTACCAGGAGGGTTTGCCCGTCGTCACCAACCCCGGCGTGATTGAGCCCAAGAGCTTCATCGACACCGTGGTAAATGTCCGCCTTCCGAATCCCTTCATGCCCGACACGCCTCAGCGCATCGCCACCGACACCTCCCAGAAGCTCTCCATCCGCTTCGGCGAAACCGTCAAAGCCTACCTCGCCGACCCCGCACTGAAGGTCTCCGACCTCAAGCTCATCCCGCTGGTCTATGCCGGATGGCTGCGCTATCTCATGGCCGTGGACGACAATGGCGCACCCTTCGAACTCTCGCCCGACCCGCTCATCGCCACCGTCAAGCCAGTCGTGGACGCCTTCAAACTCGGGGACGCCCCCGCGGTCGCCGAGGTCGAAGCCAAGCTCAAGGAGCTCCTCTCCAATGCCAAAATCTTCGGCGTGGATCTCTTCGAGGCTGGCCTCGCCGACACCGTGGCGCAGTACTTCATTGAGCTCATCGCCGCCCCTGGCGCCATCCGCGCCACCCTCAAGAAATACACCGCGTAAGTTGCTTCTCGTCTGGCATACGGACTTGTTTCGTGTGCCAGAAAGAGATTGCGGTTCCTTCCAACCACCATCCTCATCGGATTTTCACCATGTCAGGACTTGATTTCCTAAGCTTTGGAGAAAAGGCGAATCGTGATTACCGGGAAGCCTGCGAAGAACTGAAAAATGATTCTTCCTTACCAAGTTGGGCGCGTGAAGCCTTACTTGAAGAGTTGAGGAAAGAACATAGCAAAGCAGCCAATGCGGCAATCATGAATTTACTCTTTGCCTCTGAAGGACACAGGAAAACTGAGGAAAGCATGTTTGGAGCGTCAGCATCCACAAAAAGGAAAAAACGTCCAGGAAATCTCGACCCAGACTTGTTCGATACTGACCCGTGGGTCGATGACCCAGATGCATATTTACTCGATGATGACGACGATGAAGATGACTGAACTCACCCAAAACAAGAATACCGATGACTGACGAAGAATTCGACGCAGCGATTGAGGCCCTCAGCAACAGGCTTGACCAAAAATACGACAATGATGTTGAGGCCCTTAGAAAAAGGCTTGACCAAAAATACGACGATGCGTTCAAGCAGCTCATTGCCAATCCCAAGCTAAACGGACGGGCGCTGGACAAGGCAATCGACGCGCTTGATGCACGGCGCGACCGCGAGGAAGAAGCCGAACTGGAAAAACTTGAGGAACTTAGGGACCAGCAGGAGGAGGAGGAAACCGAACGGCTTGAGGCACTCAGGGACCAGCAGGAGGACGAGGAGTTCGAACGTCGCAAAGGGCTAAGGATGCGGCGAGAGGAAGAAGAGGAAAATGATGATGGACAGTGGCAACCGTCAAATAACTCCGATGACTCGTCCCGTTTCGACTACTCAGATGGCTCTCGCATCGTAGATTTTGAAACATATAGCGAGGTCGACCCCAACGATTATGATCCATCGGAAGTGGACGGCGGTCCCGAGAACGAAGACGAGTACTTCGACACTGGCGAAGAGGATGATTACGACTAAAGGTTATTTTACAATAATAATTGTTAATCATTCCTTTCTGAAAAATATCATCGAATATAGTGATTGGGTGCTGGGGGGAAGGTATACCGTTGTCATGTAGATAATTGTGATACCATGCGGGCAACAAGATGAGATTGTCCATCTCGTTCTCCTGGAAGTTCAACAATTGCAGGTCATCGAATTTTCCGAGATCGTAGCGCAAGGCTTTTTTTTTACCAGACAGCATTGCCTTCAATCAATAGCAGGCCAATTCTCGAGGGTGATGAATCGACGATTTTCGTCCAGATGCCGAAAACGAATGGTTCGCAGCGCCGGACGTGCCAATAGTCCAGCAATCTGCTCGGGCCATTCCACGAGGGTAATGGCATTGGGCTGAAAGAGAAACTCGTCAATGCCAAAGGCCAGGGCGGCATTTTCATCCGTAATACGATACATGTCAAGATGATATAGATATTCGCCATTCGGGCGACAATACTCCTGGGCAACAGTGAAGGTCGGACTGGTAACTGCCTCGGCAATACCCAGTCCGCGAGCGATGCCACGAGCCAGCACGGTCTTTCCACAGCCCAGGTCGCCCACCAGCGCAACCACGCTACCCGACGGGAGCATCCCCGCCAGCCGGCTTCCCAACGCCAAGGTCATCGCCTCGCTGTCGGAGACTATTTCTTGCATTTTTACTTGCATATATGATGCAAAATTGAATCAAGGAAGTGTGAGACCCATCCCTGGTCCGAGACGGTTCAAGGCCTGGAGAACCTGACACATGTCGCGGTAGCGATCCCCCAGCTTCTTCTCCAGACATCTCATCACGATAAACTCCAGTTGCGGTAAGACTGCGGGATTGAGGTCCCGAACTGCCCTGGGTTTCACGGTGGAGCTGGCCTGGTTCCGCCACAGTTTCTTCTCGGTCTTGCCGCCGAAAGGCATCCGCCCGGTCAGCAGCTGGTAGGCAATCAGCCCGAAGGCAAAGACATCCGAAGCCTGGAAAGCCAGCTTGTCGATGAACTGCTCCGGCGCCATGAAGGCAGGAGTGCCCATCTGACGATATGGTCCGTTGTCCGTGGCCTCCCGCGTCATGTCAAAGTCCATGAGCTTGACCTCGATGACATTGCTGTTGCGCTGCACCAGGAAATTCTCCGGCTTGACATCCAGGTGCATCAGATGATGCTCGTGGACCCAGCCAAGCGCCTTGGCAATCTGGAGAATGATGAGCCACGTCTGCTCTTTGATGCGGTAGTCGTTGAGCGTGAGCATCGAGCGCAAACTCGTCCCATCGATATATTCGATGAGTTCATAGGGGCGGAAGAAGCTCGATCCGACACCCAGGGAATTCTGGATATTCGGGTGCGGAGAAAGCACCAGACGATGTTGAATGCCGGCGACAAAGCGTTTCCGCACACAAAGCCGCAGCAGCTTCGAGGTCTGCATCTCGCGCCGCAACGCGACCGTGCCGTCAGCCATGCGCACTTTGCAGAGGTTTGCCACCCCCCCCACAGCAAAGTGCTCGATGACCCGATATGGCAAATGTTCAGAACCCATCAACAAACCAAGTCTATGCGTTAAGAATTCCGCCAGCCAGGACAATACGGCGATCCTCTGCGGTCAATGTGCATTTCAGGGTAAACTGCCGCACCGCACCATCCGGACCCAGCAACTCCGCCCGGACCTCGTCTCCAGCAAGAATCTGTTCGGCGACTTTTTCGATGCGGAGGCGGCTGCCCTCCTGGATGGCCTCATAGTCCGCCGAATCCGTGAAATAGAGCGGGAGGATTCCAAAATTAACCAGGTTGGCGGCGTGAATGCGTTCGATGGAAATCGCCAGCACCGCACGCACCCCCAAATACATCGGGCAGATGGCGGCGTGTTCGCGGCTGGAACCCTGCGCGTAGGACTCGCCAGCCACGATGAAGCCCGCTTTCCCTGCGTCACGCAACGCCGCCGCACGCTCGGCGAAAGTGGGCTTGCCTGGCTCGTTGAAGCACTCGAAGACGACCTTCGCGTAGCGCGGGATGTTGCTCCTGAGTTTGAGGTTTGCGCCCGCCGGCATGATGTGATCCGTGGTAATGCGGTCGGCGACCTTGATCACCGCCTCGCCGTCCAGTGTCTCCGGCAACGGCGTGCAGTGGGGCGGTTCGCCGATGGTCTCCTTGCGGACAATCTCCCCGGCCTGTCCGGCAGGCGGAGGAGCGATGACCATGCGGTCGTCGATGACAAAGTGCTCCGGCATCTCCCAGACCGGCTCAATCAGCCCGAGGTTCTCGGCGACTTGTCGCGGATCGCTGAGCACGCCGGTAAGCGCAGTCGCCACGGCGGTCGCGGGCGACACCAGATAGCTCTGGTCGTTCTTCGTGCCGGAGCGGTTCAGGAAATTGCGATTAAAGGTACGCACGGTAATGCTGTCGGAAGCCGGGCTAAAGCCCTGCCCGATGCATGGTCCGCAGGCGCTTTCCAGAATGCGGCAGCCCGCCGCCAGCAGGGTGGCCAGCGACCCGTCCTCCGAGAGCATCCGCAAGACCTGTTTGGAACCAGGCGCGATGCCCAGCGTGCAATTGGGACTGACAATGCGGTCCTTGAGCATCGCCGCAACCAGCCGCAGGTCCTTGAGGGAACTGTTGGTGCAGGAGCCGATGAGCACTTGGTTGACTGGCAATCCGGCAACCTCGGCGACGGTCTTGATGTTCGCGGGATTCGACGGACATGCCGCCAGCGGAACCAATTCGGAGAGGTCAATCTCGATGATTCGATCATAATGGCAGCCCGGTTCGGCAGCCAGCGGTCGCCAGTCGCCTTCGCGGCCTTCGGCGGCCAGGAACTCGCGCGTCGCCTCGTCTGAAGGGAAGACCGAGGTGGTCACGCCGAGTTCGGCCCCCATGTTGGTGATAGTGGCGCGCTCCGGCACAGAGAGCGTCTTGACGCCCTCGCCAAAGTATTCCACCGCCGTGCCTACATTGCCCTTGCTGGAGAGGATTTCCAGCACCTTCAGAATGACATCCTTGGCAGAGACCCACGGCGAGAGCTTCCCAGTCAAGTGGATGCCGATAACGCGCGGGCAGACCAGTTTGAAGGGGTGGCCAGCCATTGCACGCGCCACATCCAACCCACCCGCACCAATGGCAATCATGCCGATTCCACCACCAGTCGGAGTATGCGAATCGGAACCAAGCAAGGTCTTTCCAGGAATCCCAAAGCGTTCCAGGTGAACCTGATGGCAGATGCCGTTACCAGGACGTGAGAAGTACACGCCTTTTGCCGCGCAGACGCTCTGGAGGTAGAGGTGGTCATTCGCATTCTCCGGCCCCATCTGGCTGGTATTGTGGTCCACATACTGCACCGAGAGTTCGGTTTTCACACGCTCCACGCCCATCGCCTCAAGCTCCAGAAAAGCCATCGTGCCAGTGGCGTCCTGACAAAGCGTCTGGTCAATGCGGATTTGAATCGGTGCGCCGGGCGTGAGTTCGCCTTCCACCAGATGCGCAGCCAAAATTTGTTCGATGAGCGTTCTTGGCATCGTATGTCCTTATGTTTATTACCACAAGCAGTTTATTACCAGTTAATTGAAAGACCAGTAGAGTTAATGCCGCTGCCGATTCCGAGCATCGCCAGCTGCATTCCGGGGCGCAGTACGCCTTCCTCCTCGGCCAAGGCGACCGCAAGCGGCAACGACGCTGAGCCGCAGTTTCCGAAGCGGTCGAAGATGGGAAAATCAAGTGCGACGGGCAGCCCGAGTTCGGCGAAAAGCTGGTCCCGATGGACGCGGCCGACCTGATGTCCGCAAACGAGATCCGGCAGATTTCCGTTGGTCCAACCCGATTCTTTCTTCAGACATTGCCACATCCGCGAGGCGACCCGAATGCCCTGCACCATCAGTTCATGCGAGTCCGTACGCATTATCGGGGCGCTTTCATCGGTCATCGCGCCATTTGTCACCGCCCCCTGGCAGAGCGCATGGTTGCTGCAGTCCGAGGCGTTCACGATGCACCGAAGTTGGTGACCTTCCTGCGTCTCCGGCTCGCGCCGCGCAAGCACCACCGCGCATGCCGCCGAGCCGATGGTCAGGCTGGCGAACTCGCCCTTGATGGATTGGCGGGTGACCGTGGGATCATCCAGCAGATGCCGGAGGGTGTTTTCCACCAGCGGACCGCCATTTTCACCGGTCACTGCCAGCGCACAGCGGATGGCACCCTGCTCGATAAGGCTGGCCAGCACCTGGAGACCGGAGGCGATGCCCAGGCAGGCATTCGAGAGATCGAAATTCAGGATATCCGGTCCAAGACCGAGGCGGTTCACTACCGCCGTGGAGGTCGCCGGCTCCGCAAAGTCATGGGAGACGCCACAGAAGACCACCGCGTCCAATTGCTCAGGATTCACCCCCGCCTTGGACAGCGCATCGTGCGCCGCCGCCGCCGCCGCCTCGCTGGGCAAAGTTCCTTTCGCCCAGAAGCGACGTTCGCGGATGCCCGTCATCATCTCCAGTCGTCCCTCCGGCAGATGCAGGCGCTCATAGAGCGGCTGCAGGCGCTCTTCAAGCTCCGCGCTGGTCACCACCACCGGCGGTAGCGCCTTGCCAAAAGCCAACAGATTGACATGGCAAAACTGCATCTACTTGTCCACCCGCAAAATGTCGAATGCCAGCACCGCCAGCATGAGAATAGTGAGCAAAAAACCCAGTTCCCCCCACACGGAAGCCCCATGCCAAATGGGAGGGATTTTCGCTATCATCAGCAGAGCGCTGGCGACCATCGTGCCGGCCGCGCAAGTTGCCACCGTCCGGCGATTCTGTGCATGGAGATAGAGCCGGAGAAACTCCTCGCGGTCATCCAGGCTGTGTCTGAGCACCAGCTTGCCGCCCATCAGTTGCGCGAAGAAAGAACGCAACACCCCCGGTGCGGCAGCCAGATTGTCCCGCAATTCCACCAGTTCCTCCAGGTGACGGTGGGCAGACTTCATGATGTCCAGTTGCCGGAGCACCGTGGCCTGGACATACGGGCGCAGATGCGCTTGCAAGTCGAAGGACGGATCGAGCTTGCGACCCAGGTTGTCTGAGAGTCCCATCGCCCGCACCATGAGGTAGATATGTGGCTTCAACGAGAGCCGGAACTGCCGGCAGAGTTCGTAGAGCTGCCGAAGTGCCCCGGGCACATCCAAGTCACGGATTTCACCATAGAAATTGCGGTCGATGAATTCGCCCAACGCGCATTCGAGGTCATCGAGGTCGGGTTCCTGCTCATAGACCGTCAGCTTCAAGAGCATCCGCGCCACATGGCGTTCGTCTCGTTCCAAGACGGACATCAGCATTCGGCAGAAGAGACTCCTTTCCTGGTCGGTAATCCGTCCGCACAGACCGAAGTCAATATAGCAGATGCGGTTGCCAGGCAAAACGAAAATGTTTCCGGGATGCGGGTCGGCATGGAAGAATCCATAGGTGAAGAATTGCTTGAGCGCCAGTTCAGCACCGTCATTGGCCAACTTCACCAGATCACAGCCGCTTTGGCGCAGTTCCTCAAAACGATTGCCGGAAATTCCGTCAATCCATTCCATCGTGAGGACCTGCCCCGTCGAGAACTCATCCCAGACCTTCGGCACCACCAGTGCCTTTTCGTTGGCAAATTGTCGGGCAAAATGCTTGATATTGCCGCGCTCGACATTGAAATCCAGCTCTTCCAGAATCGAGGTGCGGAACTGCTCCACCAACCGTGGCAGCAGAAGATATCGGAGATTGGGGAAATGTTCGTCCACATGGCGACTCAAGAACCCCAACACCTCTATGTCCGCCAGAATTTTCTTGCGAATTTCCGGACGCTGAATCTTGACGAAGACCACCG
The DNA here is from genome assembly GCA_017617415.1 of Victivallales bacterium. Lineage (GTDB taxonomy): Bacteria > Verrucomicrobiota > Lentisphaeria > Oligosphaerales > Oligosphaeraceae > RGIG1601. The sequence continues at coordinate 26,586 of JAFZWH010000074.1, forward strand.
TGCCGTCCTGAAGCACCGCTCGATGCCCCTGCGCAATGGATGCCGCCGCGCTGGGTTCCTCGGAGAATTCCCGGAAGATTTCGGTCAGCGGGCGCCCCAGCTCCTTTTCGACAATCTCCTTGACCTCGTCAAACGAAAAGGGCGGAACCTCATCCTGCAATTTCGAGAACTCCGCGACATACTCCGCGCCAATGACATCTGGGCGCGTCGAGAGCATCTGACCCAGTTTCACGAAAGTCGGTCCCAGCTCCACCAAAGTCTTGCGGATACGGACCGGAAGCGTCTCCTGGCGCTCATCAGAATGAACCGATTCCGTATATTTGCGCGGAACCAGGTCACGAAGCCCCCCGAAAAACATCCCCAGGCCATTCTTGAACAAAACCGTCAGGATTCGCCGCATGTGATTCATGTTGGCGAAGTAGCGGTAGGTCTTGACAATGGGAACAAGCAGACTGCCCATAAAAGGTCAGAGGTCAGAGGTCAGAGGTGAATCGGGAGGGACGCCAAACCATCTCTGGAAATATAGTCCATCCGTTAAAACGAAATCGTGTTATACTTTAATACCTTTAAAAAAGACTGTAGGACAGTCCAGCAAAGAATCTTCCCTGCAAAAGGCACACCCGGCGTAATTGAACAACGAACAATACCCTTTGGATGAATTACATTATACTGGATTTTGAAGAAAACAACCCATTCCCCATAATGATGAACAAGAACCTATCTCTTTTTTCGCTTGGTCTTCTGCTGACCATTCTGCCGTTATCTGCCTTGGAATGGCGTAACGCATTACAACCCAAGGAAGCACTCGGCAAAGCAGAAATCTCGTTGATAGATGAGGATGGCGTACCACGTTATCGGATTGTGCTTCCCGCCAACGCCACGCCGCAAGAACAATACGCGACTAAAACCCTCGCGGAGATTTTGGAACGTTGCTGCGGCAAGCCGTTCACGGTCATCCCCGACAGCGAGCCACAGCAAGGGCCGGAACTGCGCGTTGGGGCAACCACGCGCTCGCCCAAACTCGCGGAAAATGCCCTCGGCATCGATGGCATCGACCTCGCGTTCGACGCAGACGGCTCGGTGAATCTCCAAGGCGGACCGGAATTCGGCCTGAACAACGCCATCTACGCATTCCTGGAAGAGGACCTGGGCTACCGATACTGGTGGGAAAACGCCGAACGACTGCCCGCCAAACTCACTTTCACGCCGGTCAGCCGACGTTACACGCCACAGCTGAATTTCCGCAACCCCTTCTGCGGACCGTCTTTCTTCGTCCCCTGGTGTCTGCACAACCGCGTAAACTATCCGCATATCAACCTGCCTGCCGAAGCGGGCATCCAATCCCACTGGCTGGGCTTCGCCCATACCCTCCCATGGTTACTGCCGGAGGACGAATACTTTGATGAACATCCAGAATACTTTTCGATGGACGAAAAGGGCGTCCGCCGCCGCAACCGCCAGCTGTGCGACTCCAATCCAGAAGTCGCCAAGATTGTCGCCGCAAGCATCTTGAAGGAATTGCGAGAACATCCCGAAGCCAATTACCGATGTGTGCATATCTCGCGACGGGACGGCGGAAACCCCTGCCTCTGCCCCGAATGTCAGGCCATCAACGACCGCGAGGGCACCACGGCCGCCACGCTCTTCCTGATGATGAACCGCGTCGCCGAAATCATCGCGCCGGAATACCCTGACCTCAAACTAATCACCTTCGCCTACCTGGAGACGCGCGAACCACCCAGAAACATGGAGCTGGCCCCCAGCATTATCGTCGAATACTGCAACGACTACACCTGGGCCCACCCACTCACACCCGCCCGCGAAATGGACGAGGTTGTTCGCCAGACAACTGGCTGGGCCGCCAAGGCGCCCCTCTACATCTGGGACTACAACATGAACTACGACCACTTCCTGATGCCCTACCCCAGCCTCGGCTTTACCGCCGACAACATCCGCTTTTGGTGCGAACATCGCGCCGAGGGCATCATGACGGAATGTGCTTTCGCCTCCGATGCGCTTGGCTCCGAGCGCGACCTCCTGCGGGCCTGGGTCATTGCCCACCTGATGTGGAATCCCGAATGGGACTGGCGAGAACTGGCCTACGACTTCATCACCGGCTACTTCGGAAACTCTGCCGAACCCATCTGGCGCTACAACCAACGCTTGGAGGCCATTGCCGAACAGTACCACGAAGAGCTGTCCACTCCACACAACGGCATCCGCTATGACTTCACGGCGCCATACTTCACGCCCGCCTTCGTCGCCGGAGCCGATGCCGACTACGCTCAGGCTTTCGCTCTCGCTGAAGACGACGCCGACCTCACTTGGCGCATCGAGCGCGATTATCTGCCCATCCTCTACACCAAGATGAACCTCGCGCTCCTCAAAGGCGAGGACCCCGGCGACTATGAGGAGATGGTCAGGCGTTTCATTGCCACTTCCGCCAAAGCCGGCCTAACCAGCCTGGGCGAAAAGAGCCAGAATCGCATCGGGGACTTCACCTACCTGCGCCCGCTGTCACGCTCCCCCGAAATGCTTGTCTTCGACTCCGGCGACTGCAAGGTGGTCCGCCTCGACGCACGCTGGAAGTTCAAGATGATCGCACTCTTCGATGATGGACTGGGCAATGACGACCACTCCGAAGCCATCCCGCCCCCCGAAGACGATTCCCTCGCCGCGCCTGCCCTGGATGAGCAGACCGACGACGCCGACTGGAGCAATTATCTCGACAATCTCGGTTGCGGCTGGGAACAGCAAGGTCAGGAAAAGTCCACTGGCACAGGTGTCCTGCGCAAGCATTTCCGCTTGCCCGTCAACGACTCCTATCCACACTGGTATCTGGTCATCCCCGGCTGCGACGAGGACGCCTGGGTCTATCTCAACGGCTCGCTCGTCGCCGAACATACGGCAGCCACCACAGGGATTCCCGCCTTCGAACTCTGGAACCACCCCGTCATCGCCGAGGTGACCAGCACACTGAACTACGGCTATGCGGAGAACTTCCTCGCCGTTCAAATCTTCAACCGCGCCAAGATGGGCGGCATCTACGCATCGGTTTACCTGGTTGCCTCGCCACGCCCCCTCACGCCCGCCGAGGCATACAACGCCATCCCCGCTGCCAACCCCTACGGATGCAGTCCCGCCTTCCAACATTAGACTGTGGCTTCAAGCAGGGCAAGCTCAGGTGGCAAAACTCGCAAGAGTAGAAAGGCCAGCCCTTTTAAAGGATGTAATCCCCAAAAACGCTTTTTTCCGCGCAGAACAACCGACAAAAACCGCTGGAAAAACTATAGTAATGCAGACGTTTTTTCAGGGAGTCCCGATTGACTAGAGAAGAGATATTACAACAAATAGCCGGCAACCTGGGCGAGGCGGTGCAGCGCGGTCTGCATAGTGAAATTGGCCTCGGAGTGCTGCGTGAACTGGCAAATGACCTGGAGACGCCAGGCGTCGATGTCTTTCTGGCATCCATGCCCGGCACGCCGACACGGGTCCTCGATCTGCTGATACAACGCAACAATCCGGAGGTCATCCGTCTGCTCGCCCAGAATCCCAACCTCCACGCCAAACTGTCCACCCATCCGGATGCCGCCGTGCGACGGCTTATTGCCGCAAACCGACGGCTTTCCCCGACCATCGCGGTGCAACTGGCCAAGGACGAAGCGGCCGAAGTGCGCGTCGCTCTGGCGAAAAACCAGATCATTCCCACCAACATCCAGCGCATCCTCCTCCAGGACCCCGTACCTTTCGTGCGGCTTGCGTTGCTGGAAAATCGCCGACTGGACTCGGAGTTCATGGACGGGCTAAGCGATGACCTCAACCCCACTGTCCACGCCTGCACTCTGCTCGCTCCGCGGCTCTCCCCCTTGTGCATGAAGTCCTGGGTAGAATTTGACGAGGAGCTGGGGCAGCTGGCGCTGGCGCAACGCACCGACCTGCCACCGCCGATCATCGCCAAGCTTGCCCAAAGCAAATACCCTCGCGTGAGGCTTGCATTGCTACGCCACAGCACCTTGCCGGAGAACCTTCTGGCAGATTATGTCGCCTCGGAAGACGCAGAAGTTCTGCGAATCCTGGCCAACCGCGAACCCCTCGCCGCTGACCTCCAACTGGCACTTGTCGAGAATCCCGCCCTTCCGCCGGACGCCAAATTGCTCTTGGCGCAACGCCTCGACCTGGCCGACCAAGCCGGTTTGCGGCTGTGCGACGCCGCCACGCCAGAACTGCTTCAGCTGCTGGCCCTCAATCTGACCCCCGAATTGTCCGCCACGCGGCTGCGCCTGACAGAAATCGGCGACTCGCTTCTTCTCAAGTTGTTGCTGGCAAATCCCTTCGTTGCAACACCGGAAATCCTCTCCTCGCTCATTGTCCACGCTACGGAAGATGTCCTGAGCCACCTCGCCTATCGGGGCATCCCCTCTTCCGGACTATCCCACGAGGCACGGACCCGGCTGGCGGCCACCACCCTGCCCAGCGTCCGCCAGTATGCGCAAAATCTTTCTTAAATCCGTATTGAACCAACCATCCAGGAGAAAATCATGGCTGTAAACAAAAAACCCCTGCCGAAGCCACCATTGAGCATGGTGGAGATTGTGATGCGCGCCGATGCGGCGACCATCCAGGCCGCATTGGAGGCACGCCAGAAGGTCGATGCACTCTTGGCCGAACGCGCCGCCGCCTACGAACGCATCGCCGCCTTGGAACACCAGATTGATGATGTCGTCGGCGAACCTGGCGTCTTCATCTTCCCGCCACCCTCCGTGCCCGTTGCGCAATTCACTGCGGCGACCGAACTTCCGCCTCCGGCGCCGAAGCCAACCGCGCCTCTTGCGCCAAAGCCCGTTGCACCCCCTGCGAGCGACTCCGAGCCGGAACCCGAATCTCCGGCAAAGCCCGCACACTCAACTGACCTGCCATCTCGCAAAGGGTCAAAGAACTAATCTCAATGCGGGTTTCCCAGGAAATCCGAGTTATCGACCTGCTGGCACGCCGTGAAGCGGAATTTCTGCGGGTAAGCGAGTGCGAGGAGCAAATCCGCGCACTGCTGGAAGGAAGTGACTTCCCCTTCCCCCCGCCACCTGTCGTGCTACCGTCGGACGGACGGACGAATGCCAAGAAGGCATGGCGCCCGCAAGGGCTGATTGTGCCCAAGACACCCGCCAAAAAGCCCGGTCGCCGCGACGCCGCCGCAACAACGCCCGTCCAGACCACCACTACGTGCCTTGTGTCGCCACTGCAGGCCCCCACTGAAAATGCCTACCTGGTGCATTATCAGGAAAAAGACAAGGGAGGGACGAGCTTCCTCGACACCCCGGCGCAGGTCCAGGCACTCCTGGAACTGGCCTGCGAATCCTTCCGGGTCACCAAAGTCGAAGCCGTCCAATTCCACTCGCTGGACGAATATCAGCCCACCCGTACCATCTGGGAACCTCCTGCACCACAAGACTAATAATATGTTCGTTCTTGGAATCGAAAGCAGTTGTGACGAGACCGCAGCGGCGGTCGTTCGGGACGGCCATGAGGTGCTTTCCAGCGTCATCAGCAGCCAAATCAAACTCCACGCCGCCTATGGCGGAGTCATTCCGGAACTCGCGGCCCGCGAACATCTCAAGAATCTTCAGCCAGTGGTCACCACCGCCTTGCGGGAAAGCGGACACGCCATCGACGAGCTTTCCGGCATCGCCGTCACCAGCCATCCGGGGCTCATTCCGGCTCTGCTTGTCGGAAACGCCTACGCCAAGGGACTTGCCGCCGCCAGCGGTCTTCCCATTGTTGGCATAAATCACTTTCAGGGACATATCTATGGCGCCTTTCTAGAGCATCCGGATTACTTGGCCGACGAGGCCAACTACCCCATCCTCGGAGTCGTGGTCTCCGGCGGGCACACCGCTTTGGTACTGATTGAACAGGACGGCCATGCCAAGGTCTTGGGCACAACGCTGGACGATGCGGCCGGAGAGGCTCTTGACAAGGCCGCCAAAATCCTGAACCTCGGCTACCCCGGCGGTCCCATCATCGACCGCCTCGCACGCGAAGGGGATCCACACCGCTACGACTTCCCCAAAGGACTCGTGGGCGGCGGCGGCAAGCCCATCCCGCCCGAACACCGCTACGACTTTAGCTTCTCCGGTGTCAAGACCTCGCTGCTCTACCAGGTCCAGGGACGCGAACTCTCCGAAAAAGATTTGTGCGACGTGGTCGCCAGCTACCAGGCCGCCGTGATGGACGTGCTGGTCACCAAGGCAATGGCCGCCGCACGGGACAACCAGGCACGACTCATCTGCCTGTGCGGCGGGGTCGCCTGCAACAGCTACCTGCGCCAACACCTGGAGGAGGCCTGCAAAAAGGCCGGCAAGCCACTGCTTCTCACACCGCCCAAATACTGCACAGACAATGCCGCGATGATTGGCGGTCTCGGCTACCACTATTTCCGACATGGCCTCACCGACAATCTGGACTTGCCCGTCGGTGCGCGCCTTCCCTCCGACCTCGGACTTTTCCCATTCACCAAGCATGCCTTTCTCGAATAGCTCGAGGCTATTGCAAAACTCCCCGGGCATTCACGGCACTCTGCCGACGGCCACTTTTACAATTACCTCTTTCGTCCATCAATCGTTAGGAGGACCACCATGGCGAAGTTTCAAGATGAGCAGTTCAAGGATAATCAACGGGATGACATGACCCTGGAGTGTGAAGCCTTCCGGGCACTGTTGCTCGGTGTCTGTCAGAATCTTCTAAGTATCCTCCAGAAGGTGGACAGCTATGAGGAACTGCTCCTGGACGAATTGGAGTCCAAGGGATGCGACACCACCTATCTCCTTCAGGAGCAAAATGAACTCCGCAGCGCGGCACGGCTGGCGAGCAACATCATGGAGACCATCCCGTTCGGCGGTGGCCCCAGAGTGAACCTCTCCACCCTGCTCACCGGCGTCCTGGACCGTTTCCGAAAAGCATTGCCGGCCGAACAACGCGTGCTGGAGAATCTCACCCCCGAACTTTATGTGCATTGCAATGTGTTTGAACTCCAAGAGACGCTCCTGGACATGTTGGAACGCTTCAGCGACCTCTCGGGGCTTCGCAGCAAGAATTGGCAGGTCCTGGCACAATATGTCAAGCTTAGCCGTAATGAACTTGGCATTCTGCAATTCTCCGGCGGCCTGAACAACACCGCCGCCCCCCCCGCCACCGAGACGGACTTCTGTGTGGTGTCCATCCTGCCGGAGGGCGTCACTCCGCCAGAACTGCGCAAACTCCACCCCTTCCGGGAATTGCTTGCCGACACTTCGGCAGGCGCAATCCCTTCGCTTGTCTGTGCCAAATGGCTCGGCGCCATCTGCAACAATGGCGCACGACTCTACTATGATGCAAAATGGCCCAACCAGAGCGCCATCCTCTATTTCCCCGTGGCTGCCGCACACAACAATGCGGACGACGAGCTGGCCAACTACAGCGCCCAGAATGGTCCAGAACCCCAGACCATCCTGCTGGTGGATGACGAAGATATGATCTGGGACGTCATCTCCGACATGCTTCAGCAACTGGGCTACCGCATCATCCTGGCGGGCGACGGCAAGGAGGCCGTGGAAATCTACGCCGCCAACCCAGGTCTGATCGACCTGGTCATCCTCGACATGCTGATGCCCAACATGGGCGGCCGCGAGACTTTCTTCCTCCTCAAGGAGTTGGATCCCAATGTCAAGGTTCTGGCATCCAGCGGTTATGTCTCCCAGGAGGAAATCCAAGATGTCATGGACGCCGGTGCGGCCGGCTTCCTCCGCAAGCCCTACCGTCTCGCCGACCTGGCACGCAAAATCCACGAAATTCTTGCCACCAAGGCATAGTTTTACTCAGGTATGGAACCACCCGTGGCGGAAAACATCCATGTACAGGCGGTGTCTCGGAAATCTCCCCCGGGGCGCCGCTATTGGCCGACGGTACGCGAGGCATTCGTCGCTTCCCTGCCAGTCTTGATGGGCTATTTGACCATGGGTATTGCTTTTGGCGTGCTGGTGGTCACACAGGTACCGGGCTTTCATGCGGGCTGGACTTTCCTGATGAGCCTCTTCACGGTCTCCGGAAGCATGCAGTTCGCCTCCGTCGAGATGCTGCGGAACGCTCCGCAATATTCTCTTATTGGAACTGCAATTCTGGCAGTTCTGATTAATATCCGATACACGGTCTATGGCTTGCCGTTTCTACGTGTCTGGCGAAACTACCCATGGTGGCTACGCTGGGGACTCATCTTGGGACTGACGGACGAGACCTACGCCATCATCTGCGCCAGCCCGCGTCACGGCAAACTCCAGCGTTGCTTCGTTAGCTGCGTGGTCTTCTTCGACATCGCCTACTGGTGCATCGGAACCGTCACTGGCGCACTATTGGGAAACCACCTGCCTTTCTCCACCGAGGGCATCGAATTTGCAATGCTGGCACTCTTTGTCGTGATTCTCGTGGACTTGTGCCGTAAGCGCGAGAACTGGCGGGGGGCTGTCGTAGGCGGGAGCGTGACCACAGTCGTCATCGCCCTTGCCATGGTCTTCTTTCCTGGCACCGCCAACAAGACGCTCCTGATTGCAATGGCAATCATCATCGGTCTCCTGTTACGCAACGCCCCCGCCGCAAAAAGGCATAAAATATGCAATATCTATCTACACATCAAATACTTATGATATCAATAATGTCCGCCGTGGTCATTGCGCTGCGGGCATTGCCCTTCCTCATCTTCCGAGGCGGCCAGCAGAAGCTCCCGCCACTACTGGACTATCTGGGCAAAGTCCTGACGGCCGCCGCCATTGCGATGCTCTGTGTCTATAGTCTCGCCAGTCTCTGCGACTTCAGCAACCCGAACTACGCACGTCTGCTCTACGCCCTCCCCGCGACCGCCGTCACCGTCCTGCTACAGTTGACCGTGCGCAATCCGATGGTATCCATCTGCGGAGGAACCGCATGCTACATGCTCCTCCTGCATTTTATGGGAACGATATTGCCTTAACGGCGAAACTTCTATTGCAGGGTGCCTAAAATTCGTTACGCCCGGCCCTGGGGGAGAGAATCTGCTACTTCAACCAATCGGGCTTGTCGGTGAAAAACGGGCTGGCGGGGTAGCCGTTGGCGTTCCCAAAGTTCAGGCGTTCGTCGTAGGTGACGGCGCCGTATGATGCTTTGACGGGTTCAGGAACCTCGGGGGAAGTCAGCACCACGGTGTCACCGACAATCTTGGCGTCCGCCCAGACATATTTTCCATCCGCGCCGGCGATGGCGAAGCACCCCAGCGGCCTGCCGTCCAACGATGCCAGACCCGCCCCGACCTTGTCGAAGTGCAGAATCATTTGGCTTCCAACGACTTCACAGGATTTGTAAAGCGGTCCTGCGGAAACGCCCTGGTAGCCATAGCAGATTCGCTCTGCCTCTTTGGCGAGGCGGAAGCCGACCTCTTCCTTGCGATGCGGATGGATATCATACGCATCGCCGTGGTCGATGGTGACCGCCATGCCGGAATTGGGAATGACATCCAGCAACAGCCGCTGCATGTCGCGGAAGCGAATCCAGGAGTGATTGCGGTTGGGGTCATTGTCTTTCCAGAAGTCCTCCGGCCCGCGGTTGTCGGGGCAATGGCGTTCATAGCCGGAGAGCTGGCACCACAGGAACGCGTAGTCATCGCCCCAGATGACACGGCGGTCGGCCGCCATGGCGTTCTGGAACTGATAGTAGTCCCTCTCGCCTCCGCAGTCGCTTTCCCCCTGATACCAAAGTTCGCCTCTCACTCCATATCGTTTCCATGGCGCGATCATCGAGTTGTAGATGGTCATGGGCAGGAACGGGCAATGGAACGGATTCTGGGGATTCAGAACCGTCAGAATCAGCGAACCGACCTGTACGCTCAGGAAGCCCTCTTGGCGATGCCGCCAGCCATTCAAAAGGGGCAGCTGCTTGTCCGGTTTGCCTTCCTGCGCGAGATACCATGCCCCCGCAGGACCGAAGAGTCCGGAGCCGCCATCGTAATTAGGCACGCGAATGGCAATCACCGCCCGCCCGGCTTTGACCAGCTCGGCCGGGATGGGATAGCTGCGCGGAACCGCCCAGTACTCCTTTATCCCGTAGCCAATCGAGCCCACCGGAACGCCATTGAAATAGGTGAAGTCCACATCGTCGATGCACCCCAAGTTGAGGACAAGCGGCTTGCCAGCCCATTCGGGGGGAATCTGGACGGTGGTACGGAACCACTCGACGCCCGCAATCGCGCGGTCGGGCTTGCGGAAAGTCGCCTCAGCCATGGGCGCCAGAAACGTCCATTCCGAATCATCGTAGTCAGGCGACTCCCAGCCGTGTGCCGCCTCGCGGTCGGCGGGGTCGCCGGAGGCCAGGAATAGCTTCTCCCAATACTGTTTCATCTCGGCTGCCCATTCCTCAAGCGACTGTCCCGCCGCTTCGGCAGACTGGAAGCTCTTGGCCATGGAATCGGCGTAATCCACCAGTTCCGGGCGGCATTTCAAGAGGGTGTCGCGGGACATGAAGGAGCGGATAAGCATCCCTCCCCAGTGCCCCTTGATGATTCCCACGGGCACCTGGAGATCATGGTAGAGCTGGCGCGCAAAGAAATATCCCACCGCGCTGATGGTCGTCGGGTCATCCGCATGGAATGCCACCCAGCGCCCCTTCGGCTCGGCCTGCTCGCTCTCCAGGGAGAGGGAATGCTGAGTGTCAAAGTAGCGGATTTGCGGCAGTTTGGAAAGCTGGCTGCGGACATATTCGCCGTCGTCCACACGCACGAATGGAATATCGCCCCAGAGTGGCAGCTCCATGTTCGACTGCCCGGTCAGAAGCCAGACCTCGCCAACCAGAATGTCTGAAATCGTGACGCTCTCCTCGCCAGCAGTCGCAGTGATGGCGAGAGGTCCTCCCGCCGGTAGCGTGACCGTAATCTTCCATTCGCCCGATTCATCCGCCACGCTTGACTGTTGAAACTTGCCGACCGGATAACTGGTACAAGTCGGCTCAATGGCAACTTGTACTTCCACGCCCGGTGTCGCAAGTCCGCTAATCTCAATTGGACGATCCCGCTGCAGCACCGCATGGTCCTGATAATTGCCATGGAACGAAAGCGCAGCAGAAAGCACCAGCGGAAGCGCTAAAAAAATTACAAGTAATCGTTTCATAGTAAAGATGTTAATTTATTACTAAAGAATTAACGCCAGCAGAATCTGGCCAACCCGTTCGAGGTTCAACGTTACTTCATCCAATCGGGCTTCGTTGTGAAGAACGGGCTGGCAGGGAAGCCGTTGGCATTGCCGAAGTTCAGTCGCTCGTCATAGGTGACTGCGCCGTAGGAAGCCTCGACGGGTTCGGCGACTTCGGGAGCGGTCAGCACCACGGTGTCGCCCTCGATGCTGGCGTCCGCCCAATAATATTTTCCATCCGCGCCGGCAATGGCGAAGCACCCCAGCGGCTCTCCGTCCAGCGAGGCCAGTCCTGCGCCGACATTGTCGAAGTGCAGAATCATCTTGTTGCCAACGACTTCATGTGATTTATAATATGGTCCGGCGGTGATTCCCTGGTAGCCATAGCAGATGCGTTCGGCCTCTTTGGCAAGCCGGAATCCGACCTCCTCCTTGCGATGCGGATGGATATCGTAGGCATCACCGTGGTCGATGGTGACCGCCATGCCGGAATTGGGAATCACCTTCAGCAATGCGCATTGCATATTGCGGAAGCGAATCCACGGGTGATCGCGGTTCGGATCGTTGTCTTTCCAGAAGTCCTCGGCGCCGCGATCGGCAGGAGCATGGCGCTCGAAGCCGGAAATCTGGCACCAGAGGAACGCATAGTCGTCATAATTCCATTGTTTGCAACGATCAGCGACCATTTCCTGCTGGAAAGTATAATACTCCGGCTCGCGCCCGCAGTCCGACTCGCCCTGATACCAGATTTCACCGCGCACACCGTAGCGCCGCCAAGGAGCGACCATCGAGTTGAAGAGCGTCGTCGCCAGGCTGGGCTGTTCAATCGGGGTGGTCGCGGCACCCGACGCCGGACGCGCCAGGCCGATTTCCTTGCTCAACTTGCCTTCGATGCGATGCCGCCAGCCATTGGTCAAGGGGATGCGCGTATCCGGAGCGGACGTGCGGGCGACATACCAGTCGTCCAATGGCCCGAAGAGTCCGCTGGCACCGGCAGAGTTCACCTCGCGGATGGCAATGACCGCGCGCCCGGCCTTCACCAGTTCGGCGGGGACGGTGTATTTGCGCGGAACCTCCCAGAAATTCGGGACCTCGAAGCCCAGCGAACCGACCTGGACGCCGTTGAAGTAGGTCGTGTCCACCTCGTCAATGGCACCCAACGAGAGCAGCAATTCTTCGCCAGCCCACTCCTCCGGAATCTCGACCGTGGTACGGAACCACTCCACGCCAATCGGCGCCTTGTCACGGTAAAACGCGGTGGCCTCGACGGAGGCGCTCAGGCTTTCCCAAGCGGAATCGTCCAGTTCCGGCTTCATCCAATCCGCGGCGGCCAAACGGTCCTCTTCGGCCTCGGAGTCCATCAGCTTCTTTTCCCAGGTCTTGAGTAGCATCTCCATGCGCTTTTGGCCATCCTTGGGCAGATTGGCATAGTCGGTCCCCTTCGCATCGGCGATAATCGTATCAATCATCAGCAGGACATCCTCGCGCCCCAGATTGGTGAACGACTGGCGGGACATGAAAGAGCGGATGGGCATTCCGCCCCAGTTCGCCTCGATGATACCAATGGGCACCTGAAGGTCACGGTAGAGTTGTCGGGCAAAGAAGTACCCGATGGCGCTGGTATGCAACGCGCTTTCCGGCGTGAGGACCTCCCAAGCGCCGTTGGGTTCGTCCTGCTCAACTTCCAGTGAAGTACTCAAATTGGTGCGGAAATGCCGAATATGCGGCATCGTGGGCATCTGGCTGGCAATGTAGTCGCCATCGATGACCCGCCAGTAGGGGCTGGCTCCCCAAACCGGCTGCTGCATGTTGGATTGACCGGAGCAAATCCACACTTCGCCGACCAGAATGTCGTGGAGAACCGCCACTGCATCGCCACTCTTCGCGGTGATTTCCAGCGGACCGCCCGCCGGAAGAACGACCTCGACTTTCCATTCTCCATCGGCATCCGCCACAGCGGAAAGCACCCGTGCGGAATCATCGGAGAAGGTCACGGACACGTCGGCACCGGGCGAAGCCAGACCGCTGATTTCAATCGCGCGGTCGCGCTGCAAAACCGCGTGGTCCTGGAAGTTGCGATGGAAGGAGATTTCGGCGGCCGCGAGCAACATCGGCAAAGCCAGGAGGATGGAGAGGAATCGTTTCATGGTAGTCTTGAAATGGGGCTGAAATCAGATGGTTAAGTGAAACATGGCAAAGAGGTTATGAAGACGCATGGCAACATCCTGTCCAAACTTGTCCAGAGATGTCCAGACTTGTTCGATTGACTTTTCGCACATGTTGCCAGACTTCGAAAAAAATTTGTCTGCGAGACAGATGAGTTTCTCCTCAGGTGTTTCTGGCAGGAAATCCTGATGCGGCAACGGGAGGTTCTGCATGGTGATTTCCTTCGCAGTGAGACCGGCCCCGGTGTGACGCTCGCAGATTCTCGCATATATTTCCAAATCAATGGAATGCTTATTTCCGAACTCGCGGAGCATCTGTCCTCCGATGAGTCCATGTCGCAGATAATGCTCGGTTCCTTCACAGAGGATGGATGGCGCGTGGCATCGCCCAACTCCAAGGTCGTGGAGCATCGCGCCCTTTTCGACCGTCTCGCGGTCAAGTTTCAGACTGTCATTCGCGGACATGGCGAGAATCTCCATCGCCTTGTCCCGCACCTGTGTGGAGTGCTTCAGGAGGAGCCGTCGCAACGGTGTGTCCTCCGGGTAGAAATGCCTGATGATGACCAATGAGTCCATGGAAGATAATCCGCAAACTTGTTCCCCAAGTGGACACATAACTGACACTATGCCCTCAGACATCAGACCTTAAGCTTTAGGCTTTAAGCCCAATGAAGTTCCTTGTGGGAAATCTGGCAATTGCTAATTGCTAATTACTAATTGCTAATTGCTAATTCGCTACCCCCAATCAGGTGCCTTCATGGTGAACAAAGTAAATCTGTAATGTCTCCAATATAAACGCAGTTTTGTCAATCGTGCGGTCTCCATCAGTCGCAAAATCATCGAAAAGGTAAGATTCATTTGGAAACTTTCGATGTTTGCTTGACAACTTATGGCATACGAGGTAGTGTACGATAAGTGGGTGGTGGCGGGGGTGGTGGGTGACCCGCTGCCTTCTTCGCCACTTCAGTGCATCACCATGCACAGCCAGAATTTTCCGCCTCGCCAACCATGCACCACTATAATCATATTATATTGTAGTTATGGCACGTGTTTTTCTGGAAAAAGTGAACAAGGTATTCGACGGCGGGGTGAAGGCCGTCCAGGATCTTACCCTGGAGATTCGCGACCGCGAGTTCATGGTGCTGGTCGGCCCCTCCGGCTGTGGCAAATCCACCACGCTGCGGATGATCGCCGGACTGGAGGAAATCTCCTCTGGCACCATCCAAATCGGAGACCGCGTGGTCAACAACGTCCCACCCAAGGACCGCGACATCGCGATGGTCTTCCAGAACTACGCGCTCTATCCGCACATGACCGCCTACGAGAACATGGCCTTCGGTCTCAAACTGCGAAAGATGCCCAAAACCGAAATCGACCAGCGGGTATGCGAGGCGGCCGCCATTCTGGACATCGAGCCGTACCTCGACCGCCTGCCCAAGGCGCTCTCCGGCGGCCAGCGTCAGCGCGTCGCCCTTGGCCGTGCAATTGTCCGCAAACCCGCCGTCTTTCTCTTCGACGAGCCGTTGTCGAACTTGGATGCGAAGATGCGCGTGCAGATGCGCACCGAAATCGCTAAGCTCCATCGTCGGCTGAACACCACAATGATCTACGTCACGCACGACCAGATCGAGGCGATGACGATGGGCGACCGCATCTGCGTGATGGAAGGCGGGCGCGAACAGCAGACCGACCGACCGCTGGAGCTCTACGACAATCCCGCCACCGCCTTTGTCGCGGGTTTCATCGGCACTCCGCCCACGAATTTCTTCCGAGGCAAGGTGGAGCAATCCGGCGACGAACTGACCTTCGTGCACCACGCGCTTCGTCTTCCGCTCAATGGTGCCTGGCGCGAGGCGCTCCGACCGTATGTCGGTCAGGAGCTCCTCTTCGGCGTGCGTCCGGAGAACCTGGGCTCCGAGACCGCCGAGCACGACTCCGATGCGGTGCATCTGACTGCCCGCGTGGAATTGCTGGAGCCCATGGGCGCGACCACCTACGTCTATATGAACACCGGCGACCCCGAACTGTGCATCGGTCTTTGCAATCCCTATCGCACGCTTCGTGCAGGAGAAGAAGCCATCTTCGCCCTCTCTCTCAAAAAGACCCATTTCTTCAACGCAACCACTGGAACCAGAATCATTTAAGGCACTAAAGGCCTTTCTTTTTCTCCGCAGGGCGCGCGGGAGCGCGTCCCTCCCTAAACATTCCCCGCAGGGCGCGCGGGAGCGCGTCCCTCCCTAAACATTCCCCGCAGGGCGCGCGGGAGCGCGTCCCTCCCTAAACATTCTCCGCAGGGCGCGCGGGAGCGCGTCCCTCCCTAAACATTCCTCATTCCTCATTTCTCATTTATGAAAAGTTTTCGTCTGCAGGACCGCACCTTCGAGGAGGTCGCGGAATACCTTAAAACCAACCAGACCATCATCCTGCCATACGCGCTCAGCGAACAGCACGGTGCGCATCTGCCTTTGGACGTCGATATCCGCAACGCGGATTTCCTCGCCGCCAAACTCGCCGAGCGTCTGGGCTGCCTAACCGCCCCCACCCTCAATTACACCTTCTCCGGCGGGATGCTTCCCGGCACGATCAACGTGAAGCCCAATACCTTCAGCAACCTCGTGGGAGAAATCATCGAGTCCCTTCACACCTCGGGCTTCCGTAATTTCATCATCCTGCCTGGACACGGCGGCAGCGAGAGCCTCCTGCACCTCAAGGAGTCCCTCCGCATTCTCAAATGGCTCAATCCCGCACTCCAGGACACCTTGATTCTGCTGACGCAAATCTGGGACTTCTCGCCGTCATGGACAAAACTTTTCGACGAGCAGGATTACCACGCCGCCTGGGCGGAGACCTCCCTGATGCTTCATTGGTGCCCCGAGGTCGTCCGCAAGGACCGCGTGAAACTCGATGTCCCCGAGGTCGCCGAACGGTTGCGCGAAGACCCTGACAGCTACCAGCTACGCGAGAGCTTCACTGACCTCAAGCAGGAAATCATCCAGACCAGCCAGCGCTCCGACGTCAAGATTGGCGTGATGGGCTTCCCGGAACGCGCCTCCGCCGAGTTCGGCGCACAAATCGAGGCCGAGTTCCTGGACAATGCCACGCCCGCCATCCAGAACGCCATCGCCGCCGCTGACCAAGCCCGCAAGACCGGCCAGCGCATCGTCCACGACAACGGTGGCAAGATGAAAATCCGCGCCGTATAGCAAGTACTGCTGGTGCCACGCCAGCAGAGACAAGGGAAAATTCTTTCCGTGCCCGCGCAGGTTCCGTGCCCGCGCAGGTTCCGTGCCCGCGCAGGTTCCGTGCCCGCGCAGGTTCCGTGCCCGCGCAGGTTCCGTGCCCGCGCAGGTTCCGTGCCCGCGCAGG
>JAFZWH010000075.1 GCA_017617415.1 Victivallales bacterium
AACAAATCCACCAGATCCATCGATGGCTCAAAACACTTCTCTTGCCCCATCAGAACCTTTGACGGATAGGTGATGAAACGCTTGTGCCCGCAACGGATGAGAATAACCGTGTCAATGCCCGTCGCCCGCATGCACGCGAAGTCGCGATCCCACTCCTTCTCGCCCCAGTTCTGATGCGGAATGTCGTGACTGATTTCATCCAGAAAAGTCCCGGTGATTAACATGGTCTTTACCTCCGCATGCCTTGCCTAAACTTTGGGATTTCTATCGTTAACATGCCTTGAAACTTTTTCCCACGAAACACACGAAAGACACGAAAGACAGGGAATTATACAGTTGACTTGCCTAAAGCCATTTCCCGCGAAACACGCCTGCATCACGCCTGCCACCTGCGGACGCTGCGTCCGCACGGTCTTGTCCATGCCGGTGAAGACGCCGGACGCGCAGCGGACGGCGGAGTGCCCCGGGCGAGACGGCCGAAAGGTTTCCCTTTCGAGCTGTCAATGGCCGGGCACCAGCTCGTGCGAAGCATGGCGGCTTCACCCGGCATGGATTTCGCGTGTTTCGCGTGTTTCGCGGGAAACACCACCCGACAACCTTCTGCTGTCGGAAACCACAATGGCAAGTTAATGGTATAATTGCCTAAACTTTGCGCAGCGTCGGGCTCCCGCGATTCGTGTTTACGGCTCGTGGAACGACTCGTCCAGCCCCTTAATCAGTGGATAGATCAGATAGGTGATCAGCCGGCGGCGTCCGCATTTGATTTCGACTTCGGTCTTCATGCCGGGCAGAAGCGTAAAATCCGGCGGCGCATGACGAAGCTCTCCGCTGACGGAGAGTCGTGCGCGGTAGAAGGCATCATCCGTCCCCTCCTCCGTGCGTCCTCCCCGCTGGAAGGCATCTGGCGAGATGTCCAGCACTGTTCCGTCCAGCGTGCCGTGGCGCTGAAAGGGCAATGCCTCCAACTTGATGCGAGCATGAGCCCCACGCTGTACTCGGGCAATATCTCTTGGACGCAACTGCGCCTCGATTTCCCGCTCACCCTCCAAAGGCACCAGCGTCAAGAGCGCCTCCGCCTCGCCAACCGCGCCGCCCACGGGGAAGCCCGCCACGTCCAGAACCACAGCACGGCAGGGTGCTTTCATCGACACATAGCCCGCCAGGGCGCTGGCGCGTTCAAACTGCCGCCTCACGCCATCCAGTTCACGGCCGATCTCGACCAGCTTCTCGGCAATGGCGTTACGCCACTCTTCCTGAAAGGCGTCCTGCTCAGCCAAGATAGCCAACTCCTGATGGCCATATTCGTCAATCTGCCCTTGCAATTGCACGACCTCGGACTCACTTCTCATCCGCTCTACGGCAATCTCCAGCAGCTCTTTGTAGGAAGTGACCTGCTTTTCATAGAGTCCCTGGTACATTCCTTCAATCTGCGAGACATTCTTCAAGATGTCCTGGTACTTGGCCAGGCTTCTTTCGGCGGACTCTCGCGCCGCCGCCACGCGCTCGCGGCTGCTCGAAAAGTAATGCATCCGCTCGGTGAAATAGCCACGGCGCTGACGCCAGATCTCCAGCTGGTGTTCGGCATGCGGTCCGGGCGTCGGCGTGAACTCCTCCGCACCGCGAAACTCGGCAGTATAACGCTCCTCCTCCGACTCCAGTACCGCCACCTCCGACTGCAAGCGCGCCAACTCGGCACGGGACGGCGCGGGGTCGAATTCCACCAGCGTCGCGCCCTCTTCGACGACGTCGCCAGGGCGCACCGCCACGCGGCTGATCACCGCCGAGGCGTATGGCTTCATCACAATCGAACCGTCCCGCGTCACCACCCGGCCGCTGGCGCGCACAAGGACATCCGTCTGCCCGATGCACGCCCAAGCCACAAACACCGCGACAATTAGTGCAATCAACGCGGTGCCGATACGCAGGTGGGCAGGCAGACGACGTTCTGAGATTTCTTCGGCGTCCGGCAGGAACTCAATTGCTCCCGGAGCGACTTTGGATGGCTCTTTCTCAGACTGACTCATGGAATGGATGCTTCCTATATTATGACCTGAAGACCTCAGTTCTCGGAGTGCTGTTGACGCCAGAACTGCCGGTAGATTCCGTCGCGGGCGATGAGTTCGCGGTGGGTTCCGCAGTCGGCCATCCGGCCATTCTCCAACACCAGAATCTGGTCCGCATTGGCGACCATGCTCAAACGGTGCGAAACGATGATCAGCGTGCGTCCGCGAGCAATCACTCCGAGATTCTTGAGCACCTCCGCCTCGCTTTCGGGGTCAAGTGCGCTGGTCGCCTCGTCCAGAATCAAGAGTGGCGGATTGTTGAGAAGAGCACGCGCAATGGCCAGACGCTGGCGTTGACCACCAGAGAGATTCGATGCTCCTTCCTCCAAGACGGTATCGTAGCCTTGCGGGAGCTTCTGGATGAACTCGTGCGCACCCGCCATCGCAGCGGCACGAAGCATTTCCTCGGCGGTGGCGGACGGGCGAGCCAGACAGATGTTTTCGCGCACTGTCCCCTGGAAGAAGTGATTCTCCTGCAACACCACGCCAATGGAGGAGCGCAGATGCGCCTTCTCGATTTCGCGTAGGTCAACGCCGTCCAGCTTCACCAGCCCGTTCGTGGGATTGTGAAGTCCTTGCAGCAATTTGGTCAGCGTGGTCTTGCCGGAACCGGAGCGCCCCACGATGCCCAACACCTTGCCAGGCGGAAGTGTAAGACTCAGGTTCTCAAGCGCAGGTGGCAGTTCGGGCCGATAGCGGAAGGTCACATTCTCGAAACTCACTGCGCCACGCAAATTCGCATGGACACGCCCCGCATTGGGTTCAGCGGGCGTGTTCATCACCACGCCAAGCATCCTCACCGACAGCGCGGTCTGCTGATACTCGTGGATCAGCCCCACCAGCCGCACCAGCGGCGAGGTCACGCGGCCAGCCAGCATCTGGAAAGCGATCAGCGCACCCACCGTAAGCTCTCCATGGAAGACCATCAGCGCACCCATCCAGATGATGGCGATGCCCATTGCCGCCTCCAGGCACTGGCTCAGCGTGCGCGCAGTCAGCGAAATCTTTCCCACCGAGTAGTAGGCGTTCACCGCCGCCGCGCTGCGACGCCCCCACGTGCGCTCCTCCGAGGGCTCCAACGCCAGGCTCTTGACCGTCCGGATGCCGTGGATAGCCTCCACCAGACGACTCTGGCGCCGTCCCTCGGCGGAGTAGAGCGCGTCCAGCCGCCGTTGGAATGGCTTGACCAGCGAGGCCACCACCAGCGCCATTGCGGCAGTGAAGGCAAGTACCACCAGCGTCAGGCGCGTGCTATATAATAATAGGAATGGGAGGAAAAAAACCAGGCTGGCCAAGTCCAGCAGGGTAAAGAAGAGATTTCCCGAAAGGAAGCCACGGATCTTCTCGGTCTGCTGCATGTGCTTGAGAATCACGCCGGAGGGCACCTGCTCGAAGAATCCGATAGGCAGATGCACCATGTGCGCAAAGGTGCGCGTAGCGGTCGCGATGTCAATCTTGTTGGTGGCGAAGAGCAGCAAATGCCCCTTGAGGTATTCCAGCAGGGCATTGAAGAGAATCGCCGCCAGCACGCCCGCCCCCAGCACATTCAGCGTGGAGAGGCTCTGGTTCACCAGGACCTTGTCCACCACGTTCTGGAAGAAAAGCGGCGTCGCCAACGCCAAAAGGCTCAGCAGCAACACCCCCAGCGCAATCTGCGCAAAAACACCTTTGAGCTGAAGGAAATATGGCAAAAACCAACGCAGACCGAAGGGTTGATTCTCGTCGGTCAATGCGTAAGTCCGCTTGAGCAGCAACGCCTTTCCCGTAAATTCCGCAGCCCACTCCTCGGATGTGACAAACCGGAAGTGCTCGCCGGGATGCTCCAGCGCCCACTGTGGATCCACCAACACCGCTTCGGAATCGCGGAGTCCGCAAAGAATGGCATAATGCCCTTCTTTCTTTTGCACCAACATGGGGAAGACTCGGGCGTAGCCGGCAAGCTTCTCCCATTTCAGCGTGGACTCTTTTGCCCGAAAGGAATGCTTCCTTGCAATGCGCGTCAGTTCTGTCAGCGATGGTTCGTCCACCGCCACGGCGTGCATGTGCATCAGTTCTCGAAGTTCGAGATCAAGGCCATGGTGGCGAGCAATCGCACACAACCCGAAAAGACCGCTATGCCGGGCACGTAGTTGTGCGACATCTGTTGCACTCAGAGGTTGTTTTTCGTCAGTAGACATCATTGCGTTCTTTTCTTCGTCCGTCCATCGTTCGGCGAATCGGTATTATTACTTTTGGCATAAAATAACTGTACATAATTGGTTTGGCCCGTTTTTCCGTTGAAAAATGGAAATAAAGCTCGTGGTTTGGGTTCTTTAGCCATGCCAGCTACAATGCACGAGCCAACTTTGCCAAATCCACGCCGAACTGGAAAGGCACCAGTTTGACTGCCAAGCGATGCACGCCCGCGTGCAGGCGATACTGATAACGGGTATCCTCGCCACAGGTGGCGGTACCCAGACCGCGCTGCATGATGTCCAAAGAGAAGAAGGTCTCTGGTCGAGCTTCCAGCTCATTGATGTGTCTCGCCTGAAAGAGATCGGCCGGGGTGAAATGCAATGCGGAGGCCTCCAATGACCGTCCGCAGGCGACCGCTAGCAGCCCGACCTTACCATTGTCCACCGCCGCAAAACGCACGCCCGTATGGTTGCCGGTTTCCTGCGGCTGCACATACGGGAAATATTGCTCGGTGACAGTGGTACGCCAGAGGCCGATGCGTCCGCCGGCCTGACGGTCGATGTAGGTCTCCTGCGGTCCGCAACCGAAATAAGTGAAATTCTCGAAGCACTTGGGAAGCGTCAGGACGATGCCCAGACGCGGGAGGTCTTCCAGCGCATCAGGCACTTGGAACTCGATTTCCAGCCCCAACACGCCATTGGATTCCATGCGCAAATTGCGACGTACCTGAATGACATCACCTGTCTTCATCGTAAATGCACTGGCGGCACGCAAAAGGAAGGCACCCTCCCCCATATCGCAGGAGAGTTTCCTCGTTGCCGTTTGTTTGAGATTCCAGAGATCCCATTTCTGATTCCAATGAAAAATACGGCGATTCGGACTCTCTGGAAGAATCTTGATGCCGTCATTGTCGGTGAGTCCACGGACAAACTGCTCACGCACTGGTGCGGCTAGCAGTTTCTGCCCCTGGTAGAGCCAGGTGTCCGGCAACGCATTGTCATCAAAATGAACCAGCGACTCGGGGTCGGCAAATGTATTATCTATGAATGTAACTTGTTTATTATAAATTAATTGAATACTATTTCTTACCGCAGCCAGCAATGCCGTCAAGGCGAACTGCTGATGACCGACCTCGAAACCAGCCTCGGCCCACAGCGTCTTCTTGCGCAGTGTCGCGGTGAGGTTCAGGAAAACCTCTTGACCAGCCACCAGCGTGATTTTGGTCAACTCGTACGGCACATTCACCACTGCCGACTGCTGCGGGGCGATGGCGGAGGTTTCCGCATAGTCCAGCTTGCCCTTTTGGACAACCTTTCCGTCCACCTCGATGGTCCAAGAGAAATTCAGGTTGGCTAGTTTCGAGAAATAATTGTAGTTGGCAAGCTTCAGCCTCCCTCCGGCGAGGTTGTCCGCCTCGAAGGTGAAGGGCTGCGCGAGGAACTTATGCTCTTCGCAGGCGGGATGCGGGGTGCGGTCGGGGAGAATCATCCCGTTGATGCAGAAATCGAAGTCGTTGGGCTGGTCGCCGTAGTCGCCGCCATAGCCCCAGAACTTGCGGCCCTTGGCGTCCTTCTCCAAGAGTCCCTGGTCAATCCAGTCCCAAATGTAGCCACCCTGGAAACGCGGCTGAGTCCGGAAGAGCTTGAAGTAGTCGCATAGTGCACCGTTGGAATTTCCCATCGCGTGGGTATATTCGCAGAAGATCATCGGCCGCGGATCCTGCGGCATGACATTTTTAATCCAATGCTCCAACGTGTCGAAATGCGGGTACATCGGCGAAACCACATCCACCAAATCCACATTCTCTACGCGGTCGGCGAAGTGCCGAATGTATTCGCAGTAGTGGACCAGCCGACTCTTGTCGTAGTGGTGCGCCCAGCCGGAGAGCGCGGC
The DNA here is from genome assembly GCA_017617415.1 of Victivallales bacterium. Classification (GTDB taxonomy): domain Bacteria; phylum Verrucomicrobiota; class Lentisphaeria; order Oligosphaerales; family Oligosphaeraceae; genus RGIG1601. Next base: position 6,132 of record JAFZWH010000075.1, read on the forward strand.
GAAGTCGGCGTTCCAGCCAGCCTCGTTGCCCAGGCTCCACAGGTGAATGCAGGGGTTGTTCTTATAGATGAGGACCATCCGCTGGAAGCGATCCATCATCGCGGGAATCCACAACGGGTCGTCTGTGAGGTGATCCTGATAGGCGTGGCATTCGATATTCGCCTCGCTGATGACATACAATCCGTAGCGGTTCGCCAAGGCGACCAGCCGTTCGTCGTTCGGGTAGTGGCAGGTACGGATGGCATTGAAGTTGTGGCGCTTCATCAACCGGATGTCCGCCTCGATGTCCTGTGGCGTGACGGTCTTGCCAGTGACCTCGTTCACATCGTGACGATTGACGCCGAAGAATTTGACAGGCTGCCCATTGATCTTGAGCATGCCATCCTCCAGCTTCACAGAGCGGAAGCCGATGTCGTCCCCCACGGCGTCGAGCGCCCTGCCCTTTTCGTCCAGCAGCACGGCGGTGATGCGGTAGAGATGCGGGGTCTCCGCGCTCCAGGGCTGGATGCTCGGCAGTTGGAATTCCGCCTCGGCGAAAGGCTGGAAACGCTCCGCCTCTGGGTACACATACTGTGTCCAGTTGTTGTAGAACGGCATCACCTGCGGCTTCTTCCAGAGCGCCTTTTTGCCGTCATAGAGTCGCACGGCGAAGGAGTAGCCCGCCGGAATGAAGTGGTTCCCCGAGAAATTGGCCTCCAGACGTAGCTTGAGAACTCCCGTGGTGCCGTCCCCAGCCAGGCTGGTCTTGGCGAACATGTCATAGATGTGCGCCTTCGGACGATAGGCGAGATAGACGTCGCGGTAGATGCCGGCCATCCACCAGTGGTCCTGGTCCTCCAGGAACGAGCCGTCCGAATAGCGAATCACCAGCACCGCCAGGTCGTTGTCGCCCGCGTGGACAAATGGCGTGACGTCGAACTCCGAAGAGGTGCGGGAGTCCTTCATCATCCCCACGCATTCGCCGTTTACATAGACGAAGGCGCAACTCTCCACGCCGCCGAAGTGCAATACAACCGTCTCGAAACCCTTGCGCACCTTGAAGGTCCGGCGGTAGAGCCCCGTGGGATTCGCCTTCTGCGGAACGTATGGCGGCGTGTCCGTAAAAGGCATCACCACGTTGGTGTAGTGCGGGTGGTCGTAGCCCTGACGGGTCCAGTTGCCCGGAACCACAATCGGCTTCGCTTTCTTGTCCGCCGAAATCGGCTTCGCCAACACGCCCAAATCCACCTCCTCCGGACGCCCGTAGTATCGGAACTGCCACTTGCCGTTCAGACTCTGGATGGACGGGCAGTCGAAGGGTTCGTAGGAGCCTTCGCGCGCGGACGCCTCGTCTTTCCACGAGAAGAGCGGCGAGCGGGAACGCAGGGCATGGATTTGGGGAACGCGCGGATCTTCCCACAGGCGAGTGGTGAGGTCAAAGAGATTCATTCGAAAAACAGGCTTACAGAATGGAACGGGAATTATACCGTTAGATTTCCCAACGGCAGTCAAGGTCTATAGGGAATCTGCCCACGAAAAATTCGTGGGAAATGGCGTCAAGGCAAATTGAAATGCCAACTGTCATCACGCATAACATAACGCTACTCATCGGGATTGAGGCGATGCCAGCGCGAGAAGGCGGAGTGGGATTTGAAACCCAGGTTGATGGCAAGGACCTTCTTGGGCTGGTTCTTGCCGTGCAGACGCAGATACTCGATGCGCAATCGGTTGATGTACTCATGGATAGTACACCCGACCTGCTTCTTGAAGAGCGGCTGGAAATGCGAGACGCTGTAGCCCGCTATGGCCGCCAGTTTCCGAATGGTGATGTCCTTGCCCAGACCGGCATCCAGGTATTCCTTGACCAAGGAAATGGCGACATTGGGCGGCGAGGCGCTGGAAGGCGTGTTCTTCGCGCCTTGCGTCAGATAGATTTGCACGGCATTGAGGAATAGCAGATGGAGGCTGTAGGCCAATTTGTTGAGCGCCAGCTTGCGACGAATGCCAGTACTGGTGGCGGCCTCGTGCCAGCTGCTCTTGATCTGCTCAATCTGCTTGAAGTCCGTCGGAATGTGCAGGACGGTCATCAGCCCAGGAGGATTCTGAAGGCGGGAATGACCGGTCTGGCGGTCCATCTGGAGGGTGAACCAGAGCACGTCGCTCTGGTAGAGAATCAGATAGAGGTAAGTCCCGAAGTTGTCGGGTTCCTGCCCCTTGTCGTGTAGGTCGCCGAAATTGGCCAGAAGAATCGTGCCGGGAGTGAGGCGGTAGATTTTGCCATTGAGCCCATAGTCCTCCTGCCCCGTCAGAACCATGTGCAGCTCCAACTTGTGGAAATGAACCTCCTGGTTGCGTTCATGCCACTTGCGCTTCTCGGGCGTGGGACGGATGAGATGCTTGCTCGTATGGAAGGCAGTGATGAGGTCAAGCGGGTCACGCTCCAAAATGACCTTCGCAATTGCTTGGGCGGATACTTTAGCCATGGTTCGTCAATTCTCCACCTCGTTTTCGGCGACTCCAAGCAGGGTGACAGGACGGCAGTTGGGATGCCACGGCAAATAGGCGTCACTCGGCACGACCGCATTCTCCCGGAAGACGACTTTTCGGGCAGAATGCGCATAGAACAGCGGCGCGTCGAAGGCAACGAAACGGTTTCTTATGACTTCGATGACGCCGTGGACGGGCGTTCCCGACTCGACAGATGCAGCGATGTGCGGCGCCACGGAGACCACCGCCTCGCAGAACTCGTAGTCCGCAGTAAGGTCGTCGATGAAGTCGTTGTCCGTGACGACCACCTTGCCACAGGCTCCGCTCTCAAACCACCCGGTACAGTCTCCGCAGACCAGAATGGCGGTGCCGTGGACATGGTCGAAGCAGTTCCCCTCGCAGCGGACCTCGCCACGCGTGGTGAAGAGCGCGCCACGGGCGCGGTTGTTGCGGACGAGGTTGCGGCGGAAGACGACCTCCGGCGTCCAGCTCACATTCTCAATGCCCCAGCGCTTGCTGGCGTCCAGTTCCGGCAACGGCTCAGCGGTGGTGATGCGCCAAGTCTTCGCGCCGTCCTCGGAATACGCATCCACTGGCTCAATGGCCTGGATGGTCCACTCGCCCGAAAGGTCCTCCAAGGTGTCGGAGCGGACCAGCCGAATGCGGTCTCCCGGCTCGCCCCAGCGGTGCCCCCAACTCTCGCGATGGCAGTAGGAAGCGACGAGAGTGTTGTCATCTTTCCTTATTATATTGGATAAATAGACGCCGTGGACATTGATGGCGTCGTCGCCCATCTGCTCGAAAAGCGAGTCCTCCACCCGGACGACGCCACGGCAGCCGACGAAGTGCGTCGCGTCGGCCTGGCACGAGAAGTAGCGCCACGGCTGCGACGGGCTGGGCGTGCAGGCGCACTGCTTCAGCGTGACATCTTCGCAACGCTGGGCAAGGAACCCCATTCCGTCTGATGAATATATACATATCTTATTGAAAATTAACGAGTTAGATAAATACGCAAAACACGCCGGCGCGGGCCGACGCGCATCGCGCAGCACCAGCCGCTGCCCCGGTTGGAAAAGCCGGTTGGGATGGACGAAACGCACTTGGCGCGTGTCGTCCAGACGCTTCAGAACCGGCTGTTTTGGCTGGTAGAGCAGGTGGTCGGCGCATTGGTAAATCAGGTGCCGACTGGCCTCGAAGGGCATTGCCCAATAGGGACGGAACTCGCGCCCCTCCGCCTCGAAGACAAACTGGTTGTCCTCAATCCGAAACGGCGTCTCTCCGCAGACCTCGCAGAGCATCTCGTCGGCATCGGAATTGCTCTCAAGGACTATGAGTTGATGGACCGACGGGACCGGATAGTCGATGGAGAGTTCCTCGACGGCAACCTCCTGGCAGTCAACGATGGCCAGCGGCACGAGGCAGCCGTGCATCAGCAGCCGTGCGCCGTGCCCCCGGAGAGTGACGTTCTTCAGCCCTTCCATAAGAATCGCGCATCGCTGGACCACCGCTTGCTCGTGGTTGGAGATGTGCCAATGGAACCCCTGGGCGTGTTCGGCGAAGAAATGGTATTCCCTTCCGGCGGTGAAGACGACCTCCTTGCGGCACGCCTCAGGGGCCTGGCGCAGTTCGGCAAGCAGGAGCGACGCGGCGGCCTCCGACGAACCCGCCCGCGCGATGTAGTCGTCAAAAAAGAAATTGGCAGAAAGTCGTTCCATTTTGAAACCTTTGGGAAATCACAACTCCTCCATCCGAAGAAACTGCTTCAGGGGGAGATGGCGGACCATTATCTTTCATTTCTACTGAAAGATTTTCATACTACCATGTTATGAGTTTTGGGAAAATCACCAGTGTGGTGTGTTTTAAATTCAACAAGAGTTTCGCAGGCATTTTTGAGGCAGTTTGGCACCAATGCGACCAAGCATAGTGACTATGTGCGGAAGCATTTATGGGGAAATACCCAAAAAGGGCGCGAAAGTGTAATGAATTTATGACACACCATGTTAGTGTTTAATTGCGAAAGTAATTGCGTTATTGCGGATGAGAGGCGGAGCAGATGTGACTTGAGGTGAAATGAGCGGGCTGACGCCCGTGAGTTTCACCGAAAGCCGCAGATGCCCGTCTGTCGCCGCAAGACGCAATTAATTAAGCAATTAGACACTAGATGGCATCAAGACAGTCGGGCAGTTTGGTGAGGTCGCTTGCCTGGAGCATGACCAATTCCTCCAGTCCGGAATAAAGCAACGAATCTCCAATGTGAGTGTCAAGGAGATCTTGCAGCGTCGCCAGAACCGTCGCCTCGGAGACGGTCTGTAGTCGCTGATCGCCCAACGCCTTCCAAATGAGGCTGATGGCCTGAAAGCAAAGGTCCCATCTGGGGAAGTAAATCGTGCTTTTGTCGAAAAGCGCCAGCAACGCCTTGGGATTCCTGAGCGTGAAGGAGCGCCCCCGCTTTTGCGATTCGCAGGCAATGACCAACGATGCCGCGCACAATTCTTCCAAGGCGTCCTGGATGGATTTCCAGGCAAAGGCACTCATCTCGGCAATCTCCTGGATTTTGCAGACCTTTCTGACCAGCAGCGCCAGTATCGTCTCGGTTCTGGCGGAAAGTCCAAAAGCCCCTCGCAGTTGCAAAAGGAAAGCGGCATTGGTGTCCGTGGGAAAAACACTTGCTTTCCCTGACGGCTGGTAGGGATTGCGCAAGAAGCCATACTGGAGTGCTGTTGAATCAGAGGTATGCAGGAAATCATTCTGCGTGCCGTCAGGCTGGATGAACAGCGGAATGGGCGTAGAGGACCGTTTCTGCCGCAGCTCCCCGGACAGTTTCTTCCAGCGTCTTTCGCCATTGTCGCTCACGCACTGCGCCATATAGCCCAGCGACGTACTCTCATCCATGTAGTGCCGTTTGGCCAGGGCGTGCAGGCGCTGGATGTTGACCAGGCCGCCATTCTTGCGCAGCCAGTCGATGATCAAGTCGTATAGCCTTGCGTCATATCGGCAGAAATATGCGGAGAACAGAAGAAGCATCTCCGGGTCAAGGACATAATTCCGCTTTCCAGGCACGGTATGTCCGGCCACTCCCAGCGCACTCCATTGACGCCAGAGAAGGTTCAGCGTCGCATGATAAAGTCGATGTTTAAATTCTGCTGCGAACATTAGGCCATCCAAGTTGTTGAAACATATCCCGCAATATCCCTCGAAACTCGGGGGAAACGTCTTGTGTCATGCACCATAGCGCGGCGGTAACCAGCTCGTCCTCTGTAGGATTTAGTGCTCGCAGGTCAGCCACATGGTAGCCACCGCGATCGGCGGAGGCAAAGGTTTTGAAGAAAATCTGGTCGATGCGGCTGATGTAATATACCGCCAACTTTTCGCCGATTGAGCAAAAAGTCAATCGTTCCTGGAAACCCTCTGGCAGACCCAATTGAAGTTGAGAAGTCGGTCCACTGTTCAACCAGCCAGTGGACAGATTCATAATTCGGCCGACTTTCTCCGCCGCATCCATTAACTGTCTTGGAAGTGGTTCAGAAGAAATAAGTTGGCTGTTGCTCACCAAGGCCAGCACATCAACATCACAGGTGGTCCGGGCAACCAATGACATCGCGATTAGGGCTGAACCACCGCAAACCACCAGTTCATATGCAGGAGAGTCCATCAATTCCAGTTGCTCCTCCAGCATTTTGAGCACCTGATTCAATTTGGTCTGATCAAAAGAGCAATTATCCATTTAAGAAAATCCCTATTTTAATATGGGTTTTTCTTAAATATAATGCGGTTTTTCAAACCTGCAAGTACAATCTGGTTTTTCCCGCCCCTTCAGATCTTTTCGTTGGGGAGGCAGGTGGCGAAGGGCTGGTCGCAGGGGTAGGTCTTGAAGTCGCACAGCGGGCGAATCCACTTTTCGCGGAGTTCGCGGGTGATGCCGCGGTGTTCGATGACCTCACGGTAGAACTGTGCGCTGGGCTTGACGGTGCGCTTGAAGGTCTCGAAGTCCACGTGGATGAGTCCGAAGCGCGGCTTGAAGGTCCCCCACTCGTAGTTGTCCATGGCGGACCAATACATGTAGTTCCGCACGTCGCAGCCGAGGTCCATCGCGGTATGCAAGGCAGAGAGGTGCAGAGCGATATAGATGATGCGCAGACGGTCGTCGTCGGCGCAGAGGCCATTTTCGCAGATGTGGATGGGCTTGTCCTTGAAGCGCGGGAGCAGCTTCACGAAGCCGTCGGGGTAGAATTCCTCCAGGTAGAAGGGCTGGTCGATCATCCGCACCCGGTTGTGCGGATAGCGCTCGGCGGAGAGGTCGGCGGTCTTCGCGCTGACGAAGTGGCGGGTGTAGTAGGTCAGCCCCCAATAGTCGAAGCTGTTCTTCAGTTCGGGGAGATATTCCCCGCCCGTGTAGGGCAGGAGCATCTCGCCGGTGGTCATCGCGCGGATGAAGAACTCGTTGGTGCACCAGTCCTTCAGGCTGGCGGTGCGCACGTCGAGTTCGTCGCAGGGATTGCGCGGCTCCCACGGAATGATGGCGTGGGTGCTGGCGGCGGGCACGTCCGTGTAGGACTTCACCGTGTGGTAGGCGTAGGCGTGCGCGACGGTCAGGTTCTTCATCAGCGGCCAGTTGCTCTGGCAGACGCCGTGGTTGGTGAATTCGTTGAAGAGGATGAAGCTGTAGGCGTAATCCTTGATTTTGGGAATCAGGTATTTAAGGTAGTCCAGAAAATAGTGGATGTTCTCGCGGTTGCGGAAGCCGCCGAGCTTCTCGAACCAGAGCGGGTGGCTCCAGTGGTGCAAGGTGATGGCCACCTTCATGCCGCGCGAGGTCAGCCGCTCAAGCAGATCCAGGTAGTGGCTCAGCGCCTCGGCGTTGAAGACGCCGTGCTCCGGCTCCAGGCGCGACCATTCGATGGACATCCGATAGACCTGCCACCCCAACTGGCCGAAGAGCTCCGCGTCGCTCTGGTACATCTCCCAGTGGTTGCAGCACGCCGCCGAGCGCTGGGGGTAGTTCTTCGGGAAGCGGATTTCGTCGTGGTAGATGTTGCTGTTGATGTTGTTCCCCTCAATCTGGTAGCCCGCGGTGGCGGCGCCGAACAGAAATGACGGCGGAAACAGCAAATCATTCATTTCCAAAAGAGAGAACATCGTAGGAATGTTAAGTAGGTTATATGCATAGCAGAGCCAGTCCGGTCAGGGTAAAGACCAGAGCGGCGAACTGCAACAGACTTAATTTCTCTTTCATGTGAATCATGCTGGCAAGGGTGAAAGCGACGATGCTTGCCCCCACCATCAGCGGGTAACTGATTCTGGCGAGTCCATGACTACTTAACGCATTTATCCCTGGATAGAGAAGGAAGTAGCTCAGTGGAAGACTGATTCCTTGCGACAGACAGATGTATTTCCACAACAGCGGATTGCAGAAATTGTTCCGCAGCAACGTGTTTTTCTCGGAAAAGCGAAGGTCCCGACAGGTATCCAGAAGCATGGCCAACACAGTTCCGCATCCTGTGGAGATGACGCGGAAAGGACTGGGAATTACTCGCGTGGGTTCAAAGTAGGACGGCAGCGTGGTCAAAGTCTGGCCAATGCCACACAAGAGCATGGCAAAAAAGGCGAGTTTACGCCAGTTCCCAAGTACAATCGTTTCGGAGACGGGATTCGATTTGCTTAGCCCATAACAACCAAGTCCGGCAAGCAGCACACCTAGTCCTGCCATTCCCCATCCATTGGGATGTTCGCCAAGGAAGAGGCAACTGGCCAGAAACGGGATGATCATGCAGGACTGCGTGATGCCCCAGATGATGCCATTCGGCCCGAATTGCATAGCCTTGGACATGATGCGCAGTCCGTAGTAACTGAAGCCGGCGTCCAAGACATCATTCAGGAAAACACCGACCACTGCAAGGGCGGAGCAGTGATTCAGCATTTGGCCGCCCAGAATGACAACAAGGCTGAACAACACATTGACCAGAGCCGACATCCCTTGAAACACACCGGCATCTACACCATGCCTTGGAGCACGGCTTAAGACCATGCCGGTGATGCACCAACTGCCGCCATAGACCAGCAAGGCCAAAATGCCAAAAGATGTGGAGTGGAAAAACGACAAATTCATCTGAAGCGGAAATCTGGTCGCGTTCTGTCATGCATTGGCTGTTTTTATTTCGTGGACGGCCAGGGCCAGATTGTTCAGGGTCGCCGGACCATCGTCGGGCGGGCATTTCACGGTGAACAGGTTGTCGCCAGTGCGAAGGTGGTCGAGAGAAATTTCGCCGTTTGGGGCGGCAGGATGGCCATTCACGAGCAAAGCGCAGCGCGCACCGGCCGTCGGCTCGGCGAATTGCGCTGTGACGACGACGCATCCGCGCCGCGGCAGCCGCCCGACTCGCAACTTAAGGATAACTTCCTGCCCGGCGGACAGTTGTGCGGGGAGGACGCTGTGGCACTGTTCGCCCGGGGCACAGAAATCCACATAGCCAATCTGGTAGCGGCACGGACCAGCCGCCAAGGTCTCCGGCGACAGTTTCCGCCTGAGCATCACGCGGAACTGCTCCGCCTCGGCGGCAGGAACATGCTCCGGCTGAAGGCAAAAGGGGAAATTGAAGAGATAGACGCCCGGCGTCCCCTGTGCACACATGTTGTTCATCCAGCCTCGCAGGTTTTCCGCCGTCGTCGTGTCGAACGGGAGTTCTGGCGCGGAGGCCATCCACATGTCCACTCCAGGGAAGACCGTCGCCCGCCCTCCGGTGACGGCGGTCCATGCGTCGATGGGAAACTCGTCCTGACAAGAACGCCAGTAGGCGGAGGCGACGATGGTGTCCACCAGTCCCTCCGCACACCAGGTCTGGACATCAAAGCCCCAGGCCTGCGCGACTTCGGGATCCCATGGGACGCGGGCCACGAGGCCCAACCGCCGCCCGCGTCGTGCGCTCCATTTGTCGAGAATCGCGCGGCAGTTGCGCAGCAGTTCGGTCAGACAATGCGCCTCCTGGCGTTCCCGGCCGGGTGTCAGGCAGTATGGGTCTCTCATGAAATCCAGCTCGAAAGCGTCCGCGTCGTAGAGTTCCACATTTTCCGCAAAGAAATCCGCCATAATCGCGCGGACCTCCGGGACGGCGTAGTCCCAGCAGATGTCCGGCTGATGCGGGACATAGTAGTCCTCCCACGACTGCCCGTCCTGGATTTGCGTGGTTCCGCGGTCGCGGCGCCATTCCGGATGCTGGAACCATCGCCGATCTGCGCGATAGGCCAGACATGGCGCGACATGGTGGCAGTCGTTCATCCGCAAGGAGATCCATGCCTGGATGCCGTTTCTGCGGCATTGGTCGAGCCAAATCCGGTAGGGATTCAGCCCCGCCGTGTGAAGCAGTTTGGCGTGGAACGGCCAGTTGTCGTGGCAGTCATTCTCGTCGGGGGACTCTTCCGGGAGGCCGTTCAGATTTGACTTGAGCCACTGCTGGCAGACTGCCGTCGGGTCGACCTCCGGCGGCAGGGCGTCCCACATCGCCTCTAGGACGCGAGATTGGAAACTGGCGCGCATGCCGTTGGTGCAGAACGAAATGACATTGACACCGCCGGCCGCATAGCGGTCGATGTACGAACGGAGAGATGGCTCGTTCATCAACGCGGCGTTCTGCGTGAAGTAGTGCCCGTTGTCTTCGTTGATGATGAATTGGAAGGTCATTGCGGCAGTGAGGTTCAGTGTCATTCGGCGCAGAGGCGGATTTCGCCGACGGCCTCGCAGGCGGTTCCGTCCATCGTCTCAGGGATGGTCGTATGGAAATGCGCGGGACAGTGCAGACGGGTTCCGGCGGCGGGCGGAGTCTGCCATCGAATGAGTAACCGCCCGTCGCAGGCCAGCAGGCTGACGGTGCCGTGCGGGGTGTGCAGATCGCGGATTTCCAGCCGTTTCCGTTCCTGCCATTCAAAAGGCGCGATGCCGCCCAGAAGGAGAATCTCCGGATGACCTGCGGCGTCTTGGTGCTCCCAGTATAACGCCTGCATCATCACTTCGAGGAGCCGCCCGTTGTTGCTGCCGTTGGGCTGCCAGGGGGTGAAGAGACGGTCGGTACGGGAGAAGCGCTCCTGGGTGAGGAAGAGGTCGTCCGTCATTCCGCATTGCAGGAAGGTCTGGCGTGTGCACCAGGCCTTTTTCCATTCGCCGTGAGCGAGATAATAGCGGAACATCGCCGCCTCCGGGTTGCCGATGTAGATCATGTCACGGTCCATCGGAGTGCAGAAAAAGCCCTGGAAGAGTTCTCTTTCGGCGTATTCGGTGAATTTCCGCATGCATGGCTCGTAGGGCGAGAAGAGCCCTGAGTCATGGAAGTAGAAGGCGCCGTCCGTGACCTCGAACTTGGGTTCGATGCGTCCCTCGTCGGTCAGTTTTCGAGGCAGAAAACCATCCGGACGCTGCAGCCGTTCGACGGTCTGCGCCAGAGCCTCGCGGTAGCCGCGGTAGCCCTTTAGCATGACATCGTACTCTGCGAGGGCTTTTGCCTCCGGAAGTTGCAGGAAGAGCTCCAATCCGCGACACAACCAGTTGTCGGTGAAGGTGATGATGTATCCGTAGTCGCCGTCGGTGGCACAGGCCTTCGGCATCAGCCCCCAGTTGGGCGGGCGGGCGCCCTTTTCATCCAGATGTCGTGTGGCGACGACTTCGCGGAGAATCCACTGTGCGGCGCGGGCCATCTTGGGGAGGAATTTCGCGGCGAAATCGCGGTCGTGCGAGACGGCAAGGTATTCTGCGGCCAGCGCGAGCGCGGTGCCGGTGGAGTTCGCCCAACGCGGTCCGGTGGTGCCGATGGCGCCCTCCAGAGACGTGAACTCGCCCTGCGGCGGACAGCCCGCGTCCTGCAGCGCAAAGATGAAACGCAGAGTCTTTTCGACCCAGGGGAAGTATCCCAAGGCGATCATCGGGCGGAGGGCGTGCATCGCCTCGAAGATCCACACCCAAAGGCGTTCGCTCAGCCCGCCCTGGCTCGGCTGAAGCTGGTCGGGGGAAGGCGTCTTGAGGAGCAGCTGGAGATTGCACAGCTGCAACGCCCGGAAGATGTCGTTTTCGCGTTCGTCTCCGAAGTCGACAATGGTTTGCCCGGCAAGGAGTTCCCTCCAGGCACGGGCGGCTGGCTCGGCGGCAGAGGCAAACATCGGCAACGCAGGCGGAGACGCGGACGATGGCGTGTCAAAAGCCGTGATGACCGCCAAGTCGAAATCGGCGCTCTCGCCGGGCTCAAGTTCGGCTTCCAGCAGCAGACAGCCTTGGTGGCTTTGGAGCATCAGATTGGGGCGCACATAGCCTGGACACTCACAGGAAAACTCGCGGTTGTATTCCTCGGCGGCGAAGCCTGGCAGAGAACTCTCACAGGAAGTCCGAAAGCCTCCGGACCGCAAGGTCGCAAGCGTGGCATCGCCGAGTTTGCCGTTGTTCTGCTCCCAATGGAGCGCCTCGCCTTTGCGCCAGCGCGCGGGATCGTTGCAAAAGGGCTTGTAGTGGTATTCCTGAAACTCAGTCTCCAGCCCCTCGGCGATGCGGCAACGGACGACTGCGGGTGCCGTGATCGTGCGCTCGTTGCGTACCACGCCATGAATATATAGGATATGGTCTAGGCCGACGCATACATTGAAGGAATAAAGCAAATCGCGGAAGAAATATTCCGCATGTATCTGCGGGAGAAAGCACTCGTGCCGTTCCGCGTGAGTAAAGCGGATGTCCGGAAGAAACGGCTGCGGGCCGAAGGCGAAGGAGACCAGCAGATTGCGCATGGTCTCGCGCAGCCGCTCGTTTTCCTCCGTCTCGCAGGCGATTCCCGACGGCGTGGGGAGGACCTGGAGATTGAAGCCGTTGTCCCAGAAGACGAAGCGGTCCGTGGCGGGAAAGTGCAGCGGGCAATGCACGGAATACGGACTGCATCCGTGCTGGTCGCTCCACTTTTCCGCCTGATGCCAGGTGGCGGTGCTTAAGTCCCGATAGGTATGCTCTTCCATGGCGGAATGGCCCTATTGCCGCTCCAGCAGCTCCAGAATACGGCGATGCAACCGGATGTAGTCCTGATCGCCGGTCTGGTTGTAGTTCTGCGGGCCATCGACGATGCCGTCCGCGTTGAGTAACCGCTGGATTTCGGGGTCGTCGGTCGCAGGGAACTTCTCCTTCAGGAGATGCAGCAGGTCGTAGTCCTCGAAACTGTCGCGCAGAATGGCGGTACGGATGCAGGGGTACGGGAGGCTCTTATGGTCGAGCGCGGGATAGAAGAGGGTTCCGTCGCCATTGCAGCCGGGGAAAGTCTCCGCGTCCTTCCATGGATTGGTGCTCCAGTGGTCAACCGCCCAGTAGAGATAGCCCTCGGCGTGGTATTTGAAGAGCCACCAGCCCAGGGCACGATGGCCAGTGCCGTAATAGTCGATGCGCCAACTGTCCGGGAAGGTCGAGGAGGCGGTGCCGCAGCAAGTGTACATCCAATACTGGTCGCCGGCGGCCTGGCGTTCCGCGCCGAAGGCGGGGTTGTAGAAGTCGATGTGCGGACAGAAGATATTGACGTAGCCGACGTATGCCGCCTCGTTGTTGTGGCAGCTGGTCAGCACGAGATGCACCGCAGGGCTGGCGTCGTGAATCCACTCGCACATCTCCTGAACCTTCCGCGCGTCCTCCGGGGCGGGCTCGTCGAAGAGATAGGCATAGAAGAGGTCCTGCCAGCCCTTTTCGGCGAGGTGCTCGCCCAGAAGGCGGTACTTCTGGAAGTCCGTCTCGCGCTCTTCGATCTTGTCCACGCTCGGATACCATCCCATGTAGTAGCCCAGAAAGGTGTTTTTGCCAAGCGCAAGCCAATATTCGACACGTTTGTCAAATTCTGTCCAGTCGGCGGTGACAGCTCCGTCTTCGGTCGTATGGTAGGTTTTGTCCCATGGAAGAACAGCGCTGGAGCCGGAGGCGTCGATGCAGATGTGGTATTTCAGGCCAAGTTTGACGAACTCCTCGGAGGTCTGCCGTTTCCAGTTTGCGCCGTTGTAGGCGTCACTCCGCGCGACATCACGGTACATGAAAGCGCTCTTAAGCCTGCTGAGCAGAGGCAGAGTGACCGCATAGACGTGCAACTCCACGGGAAGACGAAGGGGCTCGGCCAGGTCCGGCGAGGAGACCGTGACCTCCCCGCGGTAGAGGCCGGGCGCGGCGTCTCGTGGCACCCAGCAGGTCAGCCACAGCGACTGGTTGGTGTAAGCAGACACCTCGAAGGGCGCGTTGGGCTTCAGGGGATCGGGGAAGTCCGCGATGGTGGTGAAACTGCAGAAGGTCGGCTTGCGCACGGGCACGTAGCCGGTCACGGCGAGTTCTGGCAGGATAGTATGCCCTGCGCCGTCCGACAGCGCGTCGCATGCAAAGACGACTTCGCGCAACGGCTTCTCTCCTGCGAAGAGGAGGAGCTGCTGGCTTTCGCCTTCCCCCCGCGCCGCGTCCAGCCGGACGGGTTCGTTGGCGGGAGAATACCCCTCCGGAATCTGGTCGGCGAGCACTTTCAGCGTCGCTGGAACGGGAACCAGGCAGGCGTCCCCTGGCATCGTGGCGAAGAAGCGCGCGGCGTTCAGACGCCGGTCTAGCGCCTTCATCCAGTCGCCGCCGACCACCTGGTACTTCTGCTCGAAGTTTCCCTCGCTTTCCAGCAGCGCGATATTCGTGGCGATTTCCTCAGATAGTTTTTGGGCGTAAGGCGAGGTGACAAGCGACTGGAGCGACGCCACATTCTCACGCAGGGTCTTCAGCGCTTCGGCGGCCCGCGCGGTGATCTCCGCCTCGTCGTAAGGCTGGTCGGTCAGCCGGATGTCCTGTAGCGTCAGAACATATTTCTCTTCTGGACGGTTCATCCACCAGTGGATTGCCTTCATCTGCGTGACGTCCAAACCATGACTGGAGATCTTGGAGAGCGGGATGACGCAGACGGTGAGCTGGTGTGGCGGCAGTTCCATTTCGTCCAGCATCGCGGTACCATGGAGGTCATCCAGGCGGATGGGCAGCGTCACGGTGCTGTCGCCATTGTTGTAGATGTCAAATGCCAAGACCTGATATCCTGACCAGTCGGCGTTCTGAAAATTGCCTTTGCCGTATTCGATGATGGCGGCGGGACATGCCTCTGCGCCTTCCTGCCACTTCGGGAAGGTCAGACGCGCACCTGGCGAATTCTGGTCGGCGGGGACGGTGGCGTGCAGCCCCCGGAAAATCCAATAGAATCGGTTCTGATAGGTCGCAAAGTCCTCCAGCACAAAGGTCTTGGCCTGCGCGACAAGGCTCAGCAGGCAGAAGCAAAGCAATGAAAAGCGCGTCATATTCATTTTAGTTTTACATTGACCCCCCAAAGAGCGAATACTGGGGAGACCTGCTTGAAGACAGGCCTCCCCAGTCAAGAGTCAGGAGAGCAAATTAGTAGCTTTCGGTCTTGTATGTCTGATTCTTGTCATACCAAGTGATCATAGCAAAGAAATCCGCCGGCCAGGAGTGCTTCACGGACTTGGCGAAGAATTCCTTGATTTCGTTGGTGCCGACAACATGCCCGTCCAGGAAGAGGATGTTGGCGCGACCGTCGCCATGGTTGCCCAAGGAGAGGGTCGGGTCCTCGCCCAGATTCGTGTCGAGATACAGCTGCGCACCGCCGAGGCCGGTGTTGGCGAAGTAGGAGTCGCCGCCCCAGAAGACCTCGCTTGGGTCGTCGATGCCGCTAATCTTGATGGCGGTGAAGCCATTGGTGTCGAGTTTGTACCAACTTGGCCTTGCCCCACCGATGGAAGCTGGGTAGGCTTGGCCATTGGCTCCCATTCCGCCGTAGGTGCGTATCCAGGGTTCGGCTTCACTTTCAGCTGGAACGTTGAGCGCGGGGCAGCGCACGATGCCGGGGATGGTGTTGTCGTCGGTGTGTCCAGGCAGATAGCCACCGTTTACCAATGCGCCAGCCCAGCCGATGTTCGGCCAGGACTGGTTTCTGCCGGTGATGTGGTCGTTGTAGTCGGAGGCATACATCAGGAGAGCCAGGCCGACCTGCTTGAGGTTGCTGGAGCAGGTGGCGGAGCGCGCCTTCGAGCGCGCCTTGGCGAGCGCGGGCAGGAGCATTCCCGCCAGGATGGCGATGATCGCGATGACCACCAGTAGTTCAATCAGAGTGAAGTTTTGGCGTTTCATGGTTTGTGTTTCCTTTTGTTTTTGGGTTGGGGGAGAAAACGAGTCTCCTTTGATGGTGATTTTCAATGGTTGCGATGTCTGAAAGAGTTTTCAGGCTTCAGCCGCTTTTCGCGGTCTGTTGTAAATTATAGTCCCTCAATGAAGTGTTTCCAAGAAACATCACCGAAAACTACTATGCGAATCATCTTGTAAAATTGACTAAAAATATGATTATCTTCAAACAATTCCTGCTCAAAATGGGCCACGAAACACAACGGTGAACGGCAGTAGATGGCGGTGTCAATCGTTTGTCGCTTATGTGGCTGGCAACGGGTAGTCCTCAAAGATAATCGCCGGATTGCTCATCGCTTTCCCGCCGGATGATTCGGATGGACTGGAAGAGAGGCCGTGAAATATGGGAGATCCAGCCGTGGAGATAACAATCTGGGAACCCGCACAATGCACACCAACCTGGAAGGGCTGGAGACCGTGAGAACGCACCGAACGTACGCTGGCCTGGAAGGCGCTCTGCGATGACGTCGGGTCCCTGGCCACCAAAGTCCGCAAACTACTCAGAGACACACGCTTGCGTGGATGACAGCAGATGGGTGACTGAAAAATCAGGGGATTATATACTTTACTTGGATGTTCAGAAAAATCATTCGGAACAGGGTAAGCGACCTGCAAGGAGGGTACCGGCGGCGGCTCGCCGTCGGTAGCGACATCATGTTATTTTTCAAAGGTTTGTAGTGAAAACCGCGTGACACGACGGCGAGCCGCCGTCGGTAGCGACATCATGTTATTTTTCAAAGGTTTGTAGTGAAAACCGCGTGACACGACGGCGAGCCGCCGTCGGTACGCACATTATGCGCTCCTCACCACATTTAATCTTATCCAACTAAAGTATATAAATCCCAAAAATTATGCGTCATATTGCATAAGTTTTCAATGCAATGTGCGGAGCGTGGCAAAAAACACAGGGGGAAAACGCGGCGGCGGGTGTCTGCGTCGCAGACGGTGCGACTCCTGCTCAGTCGATGGCGGAAGGATTCAGGAGAAAATCGAGCACATTGATGTTGAGGACGCCAGTGTCATCGTACCAACTTTTCCCCATGTCATTTCGGACGATGACCTTGCGGAAGGAGTCGCCGGTCATGGAGAAGGGCTTCAACTCCTTCAGTCGCTTCTCATCCGTGTCCAGTGAGTAGGCGGACTGGATGTAAACGCGCCGTCCGGACTTGTTGACCACGAAATCGATTTCGCGTGGGACGCGCTGCCGCTTTCCCTCCTTTGTCTCGGTCGACTCCACATATCCCACATCGACGGAATATCCGCGCAGAACCAGTTCATTGTATAGGATGTTCTCAAGGAGATGCGTCGGCTCCTGCTGCCGGAAGCCTGTCCTGGCATTTCGGAGTCCCACGTCCTCGCAATAGTATTTATACGGGTAGTCGAAGTATTTTTTCCCTTTGACATCATATCGCCTGGCCTTGGTGAAAAGATAGGCGTCCTCCAGATGTCCAAGGTATGCGGCGACTGTGTTCACGGAGGCGGCTTTCCCGAATTGCGCCTGAAGCGTCTTGGCGACGTTGCTCGGATTGGTCAGTGAGCCGATGGACGAGCAGAGGAAATCGACGATTTGCGCCAGCAGTTCTGGATGCTCTATTTTCTTGCGCTCCAGGATGTCGTCGAAATAGACCAGATGGAACAGAGACTTCAGGTAGGCTTCCTTCGACGCATCGTCGGGGCGGGTCAGGCAGAAGGGCATTCCTCCGAGGCGCATGTAGTCCTCGAAGGCGTCGCGCTTGTCCTGCTCGACGACGGAGAGATACTCCGCGAAGGAGAGCGGATGAAGACGTATCTCGTCACCGCGACCGCGGAACTCGGTTTTGATGTCCGACGAGAGCATTCTGGAATTTGAGCCAGTCACATAGACGTCCAGGTTTCCCAGATGCAGGAAGCCATTCAGGGCATCGTAGAAGGTGATTCGCCTGCCTTCGGGGTTATACGGGTTCGCAACCTCGTCCGACATCTGGATTTCGTCGATGAAGAGGTAGCGCTGGCGGCTGACGCCTCGCATCCACTCTTCCACATAATCGGCCAGCACGAGGGGGTTGCGAAAACGGATGTCCTTCTTCGCATCCAGTTCCAGGAGCATGATGTCCTCTTCCCGCACTCCCTCCGAAATCAGATGCTTCTTGAACAGCGTCTTGAGCAGGAATGACTTGCCGCATCGACGAAGCCCCGTAATCACCTTCACCTGGCCATTGCCCTGATAGGAGGCCAGCTGTTGCAGATACCTGTCACGCGCGATTTCCATGGCGGTCAATTGAAAAGTTTTGTGACTTGTTGCATAAATCGTCAATGGACACAATATATGCCAATTCTGCGGGATTGCAAGCAGGATGTTGAAAACTTACGCGACATGTAACATAATTTTGACTCTGTTTTCCAAGAGGGTACCTAATTGAACTTTTCGCTTATGCTTTGTTCCCCCCCAAGGATACCTAACTAAACCGAGATTTCAAACAGTAGGGGCGCGGGGGATGCGGCCTCCGTAGAATTGTAGAAGTGCAATTAGGTGCCCTTTTGGGGAACAAAACGTTTGCATGAGGCTTGAAGTTAGAATACCTTGCCAGGTTCCGCTGTTTGGATGGGGTGAAATTTGGCTTTGGGGTCAAGAGGTGCCTTCATGGGAAACAGAGTTTTAGCCTTTAGCCTAATGTCAAAAAAAGGGGAGAGACTATTTACGCGAGACAGGATGGAAGAGTTACAGGGAAAAGCTATTTTTGGGGGGAATTATATACTTTACTTGGATGTTCAGGAGAATCATTCGGAACAGGGTAAGCGACCTGCAAGGAGGGAGAAAATAGAAGAGGGAAGACGGCTGGGCGGGCCGAAGAGAATCAGGGTTTGCGGACATCCATCGGCGAGGGATCACTTGTCGCGCGGGCCGATGCGACAATCGTGGCGCATTTGCGGCAGGAAGCCACGATTTTTGTCCAGTCGCCGGCCTGGATATCGGATGATTTTGCGCAGAAACTTCCCCCGCAGGCGGCCACGTATGGCAATTCGAGATAGCCCTGGAGGTGCTCTGGCTGGATGCCGCCAGTCGGAAGGAAGCGGCATTCCGCGAAAGGCCCATGATAAAGTCGCAAGGCGGAGGAACCGCCAAGTACTTGCGCGGGAAAGAATTTCAGCAATGACAGCCCCATGCGGCAGGCTTGTGTCATCTCGCTGGCGTTGGCGCAGCCTGGAACAATCGGTGCCTCGCGTTTGCGGCAAAGCGCGACCACTTCCGCGTCCAGACCGGGTGAAACCAGAAACTGCGCTCCGGCCTCCAGCGCCTTGTCCACCTGCGCTGGCGCAAGGACTGTTCCCGCGCCGACAATCATTTCAGGAAAGGCGTTGCGGATGCGCCGGATGGCCTCCAGCGACCACGGCACGCGCAATGTGATCTCAATGGCGGAAAGCCCACCGTCGCAGAGAGCCGCCGCCAGCGGCACCGCGCTTTCCACGTTCGGCGGGCAAATCACGGGCAGGATGCCAAGCCGCTGTATCCGTTCCTCCACGTTTTTGGATTGGAAGCGCCAGACCAGCTCCGAGACGATGGCCTCGGGCGCCCGCGCCCCGTCCACGTTGCAGTGAGCCTGATTGTAGCGGTTCAAGCGCTCATCATAACACGCTTTCAAGGAGGAGGTTGACTGCTCTGTCCAGACGGGGCGCCTGGCCAGTTCCTCCGCGGTCATCCTTGCTTCTATCGCCGCCAGCGGCGTGTGCAGATGGACAACCCATCCGCTGCCCTTCATCACCTCCAAATTGTCCTCATAGACCGAAATTCCCGCGCGGCGACGCCACAAAGCGTCTGTCGCTCCAGTGGCCGAAAGGCCTCCAGGCCATGCTGGCGGATGTATTCGGCGGTGGTGCAGCCCGCGTTCTCCTTGGCAAAAAGCTCGTCCGTGTCCAGATAGTCATAACCAAGTCGCCTGGCCAGCAATCGACCAATCGTGCTTTTGCCGGCCCCCATGAAACCAATGAGATAGATTTTCATCTGCGGTGGTGAGGAATAAGTTTATTGCTATTTGCTGATGAGATGGTGACCTGTTTTTAAGCAGGCCGTTCGGGCAGACTTTCGTCCGCAGGGCATGCCATCCGGTCTTGGGGTTGCCGTAGAAGTCCACGAGTCAAAGACCGTCAAGAAGTGGCTGGATGAGCCTATCCATTGCATCGGCAAACAGCCGATGTCCGGCAGGTGAAAGATGAATGCCGTCGGTTTTGAGGATATACTTTTCCGGCTCGTCCGCCATCAGGAGCGACAAATCCAAGACGGGGCATCCATGCTCCCGAAAGGCCCTGCGGTCTAGCTCACGCTCCTGGTCATGGAAGGCGTTGACGCTTCCGTATTGTCGCCGGATGCCTTCATAGGCGGGATTGCCGTTGACGACATGATACTGGTCCAGGAGCGGCTGCCCAATGACCCCGACGACCGGCACCCCCGAAGGAAGCATCTTGAAGAATTGCTGTATCAGCGTTTCCTGTTCCTGGAGCGGCACCACTCGTTCGGGGTGCTCCCAATCGTCGTTGTTCCAAGCAAAGGAGGCCAAGCACAGATTTGGAGTGTGCCCCGCCAGGTCGGCGGCAAGATGTCCCATCCGCTCACGCAGGCTTTCCCCGCCTACGGCACCATTGTAGATGGAAACGCAGACGTTCAGATACCGCTCACAGAGTTTGGCTCGCAGCAGTTCATACCACCGCTCTGCTGCCTTTTCCACGCCAATGCGACCTTCCATGGTCGATGCGCCAAAAAGCTGAATCAGGTAGTTCTTCATTCCCCAAACCATTTTCGCTCCCGCAAAAAAAGTGTTAATGTGCCTGTTTTACATGCGATTCCCTGAAACGGGCGGCAATCTGCGTGAAGAGCGACGCATCCCTATGGATCGCCTCCAGAGATTTTCCAGGCTTGAAAAGGTTCCCGCCAATGCCAACGCCACGGCACACCTCCAGGAACTCGGCGAGATTCTGGGAGGTCACTCCACCCACGGCGAAGATAGGGGCCTTGACGACCGCCCGGAGATTCTTGATGTAGTCTGCACCAAAGTTCCCTGCAGGAAAAAGTTTGAGATAGTGTGCGCCAGCCGCCAAGGCCGCCAGGGCCTCAGAGGGCGTCAAGAAACCTGGCATTGAGAGCATTTCTTGACGGACGGTCTCATGGATGACCGCCGCTTCCGTGTTCGGCGAAATGATGAATTGACCGCCAGCCACCTTGACCAACTTTACCTGCTCTGATGTCAGAACGGTTCCTGCTCCGACCAGCTGTCTTCCCTCGCTGTGTTTGGCCGCCAAGGCAATTGCTTCCAGTGCGTTAGGCGTGTTAAGGGGGACTTCCAAGAGGTTGATGCGGTGCTCATGCAGGATGTCACACACCGCTGGAATCTCCGCCAATGTGATACCGCGCAGGATAGCCACGATGGGACATTCGTCAAGATATTGCTCAAAAAGTCGTTGTTTCATCGCTGAACCCTCCCTGATGCAAAGCCACGCATCAAGTTCTCGACCTCGCATCGTGTGCTGTAATTGAAATCTCCGTAGCAGGTGTGCTTAAGTGCACTGGCGGCGACCGCGAATCGAATGGCAGTCTCCGGCGCAGCCAACTCCGGGGTATGGAGGGCGAAAAGCAGTCCGGCGCAAAAGGAGTCACCACCGCCAAAGCGATCCACAATACTGTGAATTTGGTAAGGGACATAGCACCCATTGTCATCCATGGGCGCGAAATGAGTTGCCTTGCTCTGGCAGTCATAGATCATCCCGCCCCAGTTGTTGTGGTCTGCGGAATAACTCTCACGGAGCGTGAAGGCAATGAATTTCGCATGGGGGAAACGCTGGGCCAACCGTTCGGCGACCTCCTGATAGCCATCGGCATTGAGTTTCCCAGACTCGACATCGATTCCCGATGCGCCGATGCCAAAAACATCTAAGGCGTCTTCCTCGTTGCCGATGATGAAATTCGCCACAGAGACAATTTTCTCCATGCAGCGTTCCGCCAATCGTCGTTTGGGAGTGCCGGCTTCCCAGTTCCAGAGTTTCTTGCGGTAGTTCAGGTCAACGGAGAGCGTGATGCCCTTTTCCACCGCCTTCAGCGCAAGGGCATGGGTAACCTCAAAGGCATTTCGGGAAAGCGCTGGAGTAATGCCGGTCAGATGCAGATGCCCAACTCCTTCAAGCATTGACCCAAAGTCGTATGCTTCCAGTGGCAGCGAGGCAACCACACTACCTTCACGGTCGTAGAGAACGGACGAACCTCGCATGTTTGAACCCAGTTCCGCATAGTAGACTCCCATCCGTCCTTCTTCCGTGTAGTGAATTCGCGACACATCGCAGCCCAATCCGCGTAACTGCGCAACAAGGGCACGGGCGACCGTGTTGTCTGGCAGGGCGGTCAGGAAACGAGCTTTTCCGCCCAACATTGCAACGGATGCACAGACATTCGCCTCGCCTCCTCCGAAAGTCGCCTGAAGAGTTCCTGGAAGAGCCTGAGCAAACCGCTGCCGCCCAGGGGGACAGAGACGAAGCATCACCTCGCCAAATCCGGCAATCACTTTATCCATACTTTGCTTCCTCGTGTCAAGTTCTCACAACTATATGCACGTGTATTAACATACTATAAGAAAAACGGAATCCAAAGAAATCCATCAAACAATAATTATGCGAATAATCTTGTAGAATTGACTAAAAATATGTTTTAGTTCAAGCAATACATATCTAATAACGGACCATGAAACACAGCAGGTGGAAAAGCATTGGATAGAGGTGTCAATGGTTTTTCACCCGTGTGGTTGTCAATGGGCAACTCTCAAAGAAATCGCTGGATTACTCATCGATTCTCCATCGGATGATTCGGATGGTCCGCTACAGCAATCTGTCCAATATGGGAGATTCAGTCGTGCCGGCAACTATTCATAGACCCAATAATTGACTACAACATCCACTTAATAGTAAGTCGCTTTGCTCCCCAAGAGGGCACCTTAATAGCCGCGAAACGGCTGCCCCCCCTTGATTTGGCACCCTGTTGGGAAACAAAGCCCTATCCGTCAAACGCCTTCTTCGCCAGTCGATTTTAGTGCATCAAGTAGGCTTTCATCGAACACCTGCGGACCTTCGAGTCGTGACAGTCGTTCAGTGAATTCATCATGCGGTTCATATCCGGCCTGGATGCGCTGAAGAGAACCATCGATTCCTCGGAAGAGCATGTCGCCTTTGCCCTGAAGCGTCTCCGCCCCCGCGCAGTCCAGCAGTAGCTTGGAGCATAGCTTGTCCGTTTCTTTCATTGAGATGCGACCCAGGAAATTCGCCAAGATGGAACCGGTAATCACTTTGCGGTCTGGCCGTTGCGTGCCCATGATGAGGTGGATTCCGGCCGCCCGGGACTTCGCCGCCAAAGACATCATCGTCCTTTCAAACTCTTGCCTATGGTAACACATCAGGTCGGCGAACTCATCCAGAACCACTACGATATAAGGTAATTTCGGGGTATTCTCCAAGGCATTGTACGCCTGGAGATTTTTGGCTGGAGTCGCCGCCAGGAGCCGATAGCGCTGGTTCATCTCTTCGAGCAGCCACTTCGTCGCACGAAGCATCTTCTCTGGCTCGTTGATGATCGGTGCCAGCAAATGCGGCAACTTCTGATATAAGCTGAATTCAAGATATTTGGGGTCGAAGAGCACCAGCCGGAGTCGTTCGGGCGAATTTGCCTCCACCAACGAGTTTATCAACTGCCTGACAAGCACGCTCTTGCCACTGCCAGTCGCGCCCGCGATGAGCAAATGTGGCAGCTGCGTCAGATTCACAACGATCTCCTTGCCCGCATCCTCCGACCTACCCAGCATCAATGGCAGATGCGGGACCGCCTGGTCCGCCTGCTCGCGCCAGACTGCCGAAGAGAAGAGTTCCGACCAACTGGGAATGTAACTGCAAGGCTTGCCGATGGTGGGTGTAAGCGACTCTGACTTAACCAGCGGATCTTCTTCGCTATCCATAAAATGCACCATGCATTCGGAGAGGCAAAGGCAGAATCGCTCGTCATTCCTAGTCTGGAGCTCCAGGTCCACCTTGCCGAATTCCTTCAGCTTCTTACGAATCCACGCCAACGAGGGCAGCTCCGACGAAATGTCCTGAGGGTCATCGGCAAACCAGGTTTTCACCTTCTCATCAAAGAAATCCACGAGCAATTCGTAGGCATTCTCCAGCGAGTGGAAATCCTTCGGCTCCGCATCTGCGAGCCGACATTGAAGACGGTAATACTTGAACTCTTCCATTGTTTTCCTCCCATGTTGTGTGTTGTTAATGTCACCAATGCGCTTCTGGCAGTCTTCGGAATACGCCCCGCCACACGCGGGACAGCAGTAGCCCCGTTGCCATAGATCAAATTCCACTGTAACCAACCAGGAGCGCACACCACAGTTGGGACAGACGACCGTGTGTTTCTCGAATTCCTCACGAAGCGCCTCAACCATCTTTTGAGGCAGTACCGACTGGCATTTCGGACACTTCAGCACGGCTGACGGGTCTTCAAAAACAAACTCGAAATCCTTTGCGGAAAGCTCTTCACCGCATTGCAGACATTGCTCGGACATCGTTCACCTCCTGAATTCGCTCGCTACCTATGATATACACGAAACCGCTGTTTTCTTTCATTGCTGACAGATCAAGGAGCAAAAAAGAGGGAATTATGTCGCAAGTGACATAATTCCCATTGTCGAAGCTATCACTGACGGGATAGCGACTTGTCGTCAATCACGGCAGATTGACCCAGCGGCGATACTCTTTGCAGCTGCCGCCATGGCCCACTCCGAGAAGAGAACCTTTCCCAATTGTGCAGGGTTTGTGTTCGTTGGTTGGCGTCTCGACAAGGCGGCCATTCTGGATGATTTTGCGCTCGCCCGTCCAGAATTGGCAGGTGATACAGCATTGACGATTGCTTTGTGTGGTGGTGGCCATTGGATTGCTCCTGTTGATTTGACGTGAAACTTTGCCCACGTGAAGTGGGACACTCTTCGCCACTGAGCGAAGATAGTTCCCAATAGCAAAGGCCATGCCAACAACCCTCCCCCCATAACCGAAGCATAAAAACCCGTCCTCGGACATTCAAAGCCGGTAAATGGATAACCACCCGATGCTATATTTTACCACCCGGATTCACTGTTGTCCAGTAAAAAACTGTGCTTTGCGCTATGCGCGCCAGAAGCAAGGCAAGGTTGCCACGAAAGCGTTCTTTGCCCCCCGACGCCAGCAGCGTTTTTGCCTATACGCGCATGCGCGTCCAAATAGGGAGGCATGCCCCCACCCCCTACGACAGTAATGTAATGCGGTTTTCGCCCAGTTGCAAGTCCGATGGCGGGAAAGGAAACGGAATCATAGTTTTCTGATGATTTTTGCCTTGAGACGGTAGTCTTACCGGACAACTGTGACCAGGATTACCTAGTGTCTAATTTCGTAACTAATTGCGCACTTGCGGCGACAGGCTGGCATCTACGTCTTTCAGGGAAATTCACGGGCGAAAGCCCGCTCATTCCCCCTCAAGCCACATTTGCTTCGCCTCTCACTCGCAATTGCACAATTATTTCCTCAATTAAACACTAGTTTCCCGTCACGGGACCGTCGCCGCAGAATTTCTTCCGTCCGCAGGTGGCGCAACATGCCCCGCGCCAGACGGCGTCGAACTGCTCACAAAGCGGCTCCACCAGCGACGGCTCGTCGGTGAGGAGACCATTCTCGAAATTTCGGCGGTTGTCGCTTTTGGCGCCCAGCCCCGCGCCTGTCAGATTCGCACTGCCGAAGTAGGCCTTCGTCCCGTCGGCGATGATGCACTTGAAGTGGACTCGCGGACAAAGCACGCGCTCCAGTTGGCTCCACAGTCGCGGATAGCGATCGAAGTCCTGCCGGAAATTGGGGCCCGGCTCCTTGGCGTGGATGAGCCGGATATCCACGCCATGTGCCAATAGCCGGTCCAGCACTCCCAGAAAGGGAACCATCTCGCGTTCCCCGGGGACCGCAACATACATGTCCTTGATATCCGCCGTGGCGATCCAGAGCCGTTTCCGCGCCTGGGGCACAAGTCCGCAGACGACCTTGGTGTAGATTTCACGATTGGTGATGAATTGGTTCATGATGAATTCCTCCGTAATCATCCCTTAGCAAATTCAATGCCAGATGCTGGACGGGCGAATTCCAGGAGCGGCATCAGATGTCAACCATAGGCGATATTCAAAGAATAATCACTTTTTTCAAAAATATGCAACATAGAATTTGAAAAATCGCAAAAATCATCATATATCATACAACAATCATACCAAAATATGGGAATTATACAGTTGACTTGCCTAAAGCCATTTCCCGCAGAAATCGCGGGAAGCACCACCCGGCAACCTTCTGCTGGCGGAAACCACGATGGCAAGTTAACTGTATAATTCCCCCAAATATGTCTTGGCACGATGCTTGCTAATGTCATTCAATGACCCAAAGTCTTTCAGATTTGACCAAGCAAGAGGAACGGCAATGAAACTAGCGGGATTGGATTTCGAGACGGCCAACGGAAGAAGCGGCAGCATCTGCGCGGTGGGCTGCGCCATCCTTGACGACAGCGTGGTGACGGAGCGCAAGGAGTGGCTGGTGTGCCCGCATCAGGGCTACCGCTGGATGCGACCGGATTTCACCGACGTGCATGGCCTCTACTATTGGGACGTCTGCGACTGCGAGGAGTTCTGTGCCATCTGGCCCGAGCTCCAGCGGATGCTGCTCTCTGCGGAGTGTGTCGTCATCCACAACGCGCCCTTCGACCTGGGGCACCTGCGCAGCGTCCTGAAACTGTATGAACTGCCGCCCGTGGCGTTCGACTATGCGGACAGCCTGGTCATCAGCCGACGGCTCTTCCCCGAAATGCCGTCCCATTCGCTGGATGCCATGGCCGAGCACTTCGGCATCGTCTTTCATCACCATAACGCTGTGGAGGATGCCATGGCCTGCGCCTCCATCGCCGCTCGCACCGGCATTCCCACCGATTTGATTCGTCACTTTTCAACTACGGAGGAACGGACATCTGAAAAAGATGTCACAGAATAAACATAACCTCTTGCAATTCTTTGCATTTCGTTTTCCGCGAATATGCAGGCTTATTACCCTTCGATCGACATCGAACAGAGTGCCAAGTCGATTTTGCGTGCATCTCACAATCTCGTTTTCAAGGCGGACTTCCAGGCGGATGGTCTCGTCCGGCTGATAGATGATGATTTCGTTCTTTTCGTCAGGCATGGGGTTTCAGTGATTGGTGATTCAAATCTTTGCGAGAATCTCCTGCGGAAGGATTTCCAGTCGGTCGTTGACCACATATCCCCGCAGGAGATATTGTTTTAGAACCTGAGTTGCCCATTGACGGAATTTCACTCCGAGTTTCGAATTGATCCGGTATCCGACCGAGATAATGGCATCCAGATCGTATGCGGTGATATTCCGTGCGACTTCACGATTGCCTTCAAGATGAACTATGAAAAAATCTTTCATAGTTGCATCTTCTTGCAATTCACCTTCTTGGTATATATTTCTCAAATGTACGCTGATATTTTTTACAGTACATCCGAATAATTCCGCCATTTGCAATTGCGTAAGCCACACGGTCTCGTTCTCGAGGCGGACTTCCAGGCGGATGGTCTCGTCCGGCTGATAGACAATGATTTCGTTCTTTTCGTCAGGCATGGCGGTTTCGGTGATTAGCGGTTCAACTCCTTGCGAGAATCTCCTGCGGAGGGATTTCCAGTCGGGAGAAGGCGAAGAGGGACTTTCCAAGGTCTTTGAGTGATGCGCCGATGTGGTAGGTGATCGCATTGTCGATGAGCAGAAAGCGGTCGTGGACGCCGTGGATGGGCTTTATGGCGATGGGCGGGTACTGCGCGTTGTACTTCTGCACATCCAGCCGGAGCTTCGCATTGTATTTTCTCGTGTAGATGGTCGCGGAAACGCCTTCGGCGCGTGCACCGAGCATCGTCAGGACGGACTCGTCGATGTAGTTGTCGATGAGAACCAGGGACTCCTTTGCGCTCTTGATGAGCTTCATCGCGGTGGCGTAGGCGTCGCAGATCTGCCCCTCGAAAAGCACGCCCTCCACCGGCGGCAATGCGGTCTTCAGCAATACGCCGATCTGCTCGTCGTGCCTGGCGACTTTGGTCTCCAGACGGTCCAGGCGGTCGTTGACCGCATATCCCCGCAGGAGATAGTCTTTCAAAATAGTGGTAGCCCATCGGCGGAAGAGAATGCCTTGGGGTGATTTGACCCGGTAGCCGACGGAGAGTATCATTTCAAGATTGTAATATTCGACTTGATAGCATTTGCCATTGGTAGCAGTTGTCGCAAAATTTGCGACAACTGGTGAATTGACGTTTTCAACTGTCGCAAAATTTGCGACAGTTGAAAACCCGGAAAGTTCTTCCTTCAACGCATTGGCAATATGCTTTCCTATGGTTTTCACATCGCGTCCAAACAGTTGTGCAATCTGGTGGCGATTCAGCCACACGGTCTCGTTCTCGAGGCGGACCTCCAGGCGGATGGTCTCGTCCGGCTGATAGACGATGATTTCGTTCTTTGCGTCGGGCATGGCGATGCGGGTTAGAGGTGTGAGAGGAGTTCCGACGGCGGGATTTCCAATCGTGAGAAGGCGAAGAGGGACTTACCGAGGTCCTTGAGCGATGCACCGATATGGTAGGTGACCATGTCGTCGATGAGCAGAAAGCGGTCGTGGACGCCGTGGCAGGGCTTCAGCATGATGGGCGGGTACTGCGCATTGTACTTCTGCACGTCCAACCGGAGCTTCGCGGTGTATTTTCGCGTGTAGATGGTGGCGGAAACGCCATCGTCGCGGGCGCCGAGCATGGTCAGGACGGACTCGTCGATGTAGTTGTCGATGAGAACCAGGGACTTCTTTGCGCTCTTGATGAGCTTCATCGCGGTGGCGTAGGCGTCGCAGATCTGCCCCTCGAAGAGTACGCCCTCCACCGGCGGCAATGAGGTCTTCAAGAAGAAACCAACATTCTTCTCAAGCGCATCAATTCTTTGCGCATGTTGCATTAAGTGGTCTTCAATATTCATTAGACGACAATTCTGCGTGGAACTAGCCAACAGTTTATCCCGGAGAATTCGTGTTGCCCATTGGCGAAACCGAGTGCCGATGATTGACTTTATGCGATACCCGACGGATATGATGATGTCAAGGGAATAAATGGCGACGGGGCGGTCGGAAAAAGGAATATGCAAAAAATGCATATTGCTTTCCATCTCAACTTCGCCGTCAAGGAAGATGTTGGATATATGGCGAGCAATGACGGATTGGTCACGACGGAAGAGTTGAACCATCTGACTTTGCGTGAGCCACACGGTCTCGTTCTCGAGGCGGACTTCCAGGCGGATGGTCTCGTCCGGCTGATAGACGATGATTTCGTTCTTTTCGTCAGGCATGGCGGTTCTCCAAGCGGTAAAGTGAATGCGTTTGGTTGGTTCACACGCATACTTTACACCGCTTCGGGGAACGGCTGGATAAATTCTCAGAAAATATTAATAATCACATATTTGCTTGGTAATTCATTGAAAATTACCGCAACAGGAAGCCATAACGATAGATTTTGGGTTCGATTTGGGCGGCGAGGCGCGAATAGGCAGCCTTAAGGGACTCCATCAGCGCGGTGTAGTGGGCGTCGGGGCTGTCGGAGTTCATGGTGCCTTTGGCATTCCGTCCCTGGAAGTGTTCGCGAATTTCGTAGTAGCTGGCGTTCGGGTTGGCCTTGGGCTGGGCGTGGTAGTATCGCCAGACCTCCCGTGCCGCATCGAAGACCGCCTGCGCCGCCGGGGAGAAGGTGAGCGGTGCTGCTGGCGCCTCGCCTGCAGCACTTGAAGCGAGAGCAGGACTGGGGGAAGAAAGCGTAGCCAGAAAATCCGGCTGGGGGGGAGCGACGGGTTCCTCGGCCGGACGCCATTTGCCCGCCAGATAGTCCAGCAGGAAGTGCGAGGCATATTTCTCCTTCGCATCGACCTCCGCCTCGCGGAAGGGGATCCAGTGGTTCACCCCGTCCGCCGACTTGATATTGTTGCTGCGGCTGAAAATGGTGTAGCAGAGGCAGTCCGACTGGAACTCCAAGTCGTCTTTCCAATCGTCCTTCGGCCACAGATACTGGTCGCGGTCATTTAGCCAGGTGT
>JAFZWH010000076.1 GCA_017617415.1 Victivallales bacterium
CAATCAGCGGACTCGGGAACTCGGCCGGGGTCTTTCACCACTCCTGCGGCGAGTCGTTGGCGCAGTGCCTCATAGAGCATCACGGCCGTTGCGGTGGCGACATTCAAGGAGTCCGCCTCGCCAAGCATCGGGAGGCGTACCACCAAATCGGCCTGTTCCAGCCAAGGGCGGGTCAGGCCATACTGCTCCGCGCCGACCACCACCGCGACTGGCTCGGCGAGGTTCACCTGGGTGTAGAGCGTATCCACATGCGGAGAAGTCGCCAGAATGCGGATGCCATGGGCCTTCAGCCACGGAATCGTCTCGGCGGTCGTGCCCTCTGCCACCGGAAGGGTGAATAGGTTTCCCGTGCTGGCGCGAACCACATTGGGATTGTAGAGATCCGTCTTGGAATCGCAAAGCACCAATGCATCCACCTTCACGGCATCTGCGGAGCGCATCATCGTACCAAGATTTCCTGGCTTCTCAATCTGCTCCGCGATCAGCAGGAACGGGCACTGCGAAAGCGCGAGATCCGCCAGCGTGCGGTGCAGCTGCGGGCCGATGCCCAGCAGTCCTTCCGGTCGATCCCGGTACGCCATCTTGGTGAAAGCGGCAGGCGCCACGCGAATCAATTTCGCGCCCTGCGCACGGAGCTGCTCCAGCAGCGCCTCTTCGTGTTCCTGCCCAGGGAAGAACTCCGGACACACGAAAACCTCGTCCATCCGATAGCCACCTGCCAGTGCCCGCACCAATGCACGATATCCCTCGGCCAGCACCACCTGGCTGTCATCCCGGTCTGGACGATCCCGCCAGCGCACCACTTGCTTGACCTTGGGATTCTGCACACTGGAAATCTCTTCGTGGAAATGCATCATCGTTTTTGCTTTAAAC
This sequence comes from Victivallales bacterium, assembly GCA_017617415.1. Taxonomy (GTDB): domain Bacteria; phylum Verrucomicrobiota; class Lentisphaeria; order Oligosphaerales; family Oligosphaeraceae; genus RGIG1601. The sequence goes on from JAFZWH010000076.1 coordinate 874, forward strand.
CATTATATTGAGAGAGTGTTCCTTTTCATAATGTAAGCCTCCAACCTGATTTCACCCACGATGGACCACCTGATTGAACGCCTAAAAGTCGCCATTCCGCTCATCGTCATCACGGTGCTGGCCTTCTTCCTGCCAGGCATCTACGGCAAGATCGCTTTTACCATCCTGGCTCTTGCTCTAGTCCTCCCGACCGTCCACGAGGCGTGCGCCCTGCTGGCCATTCCCCCGAAAACCCATTATCGCGAAGTGCTTTTCGCCATCATCGCACTTGTCGTCTTGGCGCCACTGTTGTGTTGCCATGCCTCGCCCTGCAAATTGATTCTCATCGATTTGACCCTGCTCTTCTTGGGCTTCCTCGCGGGAATCTTACTGCTCTTCCAGGCTGGATGCGACCGCGAGGCTATCGCCGACTTCGCCAAATTCACCTTGGTCGAAGTGCTGGTCTGCGCCTGCCTGGCACCACTGCCCAATCTCTTCCATTATCCCAATAATGGTCCATTCCTGCTGTTCTTCCTCGTTCTTATCACAAAACTTGGCGACATCGGCGCCTACGCCGTAGGCACCCTCACCGCAAAATTGCCGGGCGGCAACCACAAACTCGCGCCAACCATCAGCCCCAAGAAGAGCTGGGAGGGGCTGGCTGGCGGAGTTGCCTTCGCCATACTGGGGGCGCTGCTCTGCTTCGGCTTTGCGCGACCTCATCTGACGCCCTTTGGTCCATGGACGGCCATTCTGCTTGGACTACTTGCCGGAATCATCGGTCTGCTCGGAGATCTTGTCGAGTCCGCCCTCAAACGCGCCGCCAATGCCAAGGACTCTGGAAAACTTCCGGGGCTTGGAGGGGTCTTCGACATCCTCGATAGTCTCCTGCTTATCGGTCCCATCTTCTACGCCTTCCTGCTCCTCTGCGCCAAATAACCCATCGCATCGCCGCCTGCAGTTGCCACCAAAATAACTTTTCCAATAGAGGTCATCCATGCCGTTTCCCTCGTGGTTGATTATCCTGCTGGTCACCATCGGTTTCCTCGCCGCCATCCGCCACACCATCCGGCAATTCAAAGGCAAAGGCGGTTGTTGCGGGGGTGGCACCGACGAGCCGCCTTCCCAGAAGGAATCTGCCGGTAGTGCGTTTGCCAAGCGGAGGCTTCACATTGAGGGAATGTCCTGCATGCACTGTGTTGCACGCGTCACCCAGGCACTCAATGCATTGGACGGCGTAGTCGCGCAAGTCCATCTCACCCCGCCGACCGCCATTGTCACGCTGGGAAAAGAGGTCTCAGACGAAACCTTGCGCCAAGCCGTTTCCGATGCCGGATTCCAAATCACCTCCATCGAGGAAATCCCGCTCTCTTGACATTTTTCCACCCGGGAATCCCTTCCACCATAGTTTTTTTCTCATTTGGGCTTGCACATCCCATTTGAGAGGTTATCTTTAGAAAATTCAGCAAAACTTCATTTCCACCCTCATAGGAGTTGAATATGACTGACCAACCAGCAGGTGTCCCCACCCCTGAAGAAAAACCCGCACTGAAGGTTTTGAATCTCAAATTGACGCCCTCCACGGCGGAAACATCGGACGCACCAGCGCCACTGGCACCCGAGCCTGTCATGCCCGCTGAGCCGACCCCGGCTCCGGCCCCCGCCCCCGCGCCACAACCAGCCCCCCTGAAACTCACGCTTTCCAAGCCCGGAGCCACCCCGACCCCAGCGGTCCCCGCCCCTGCCCCTGCAGAACATGCCAAAGATGGAACAGAGGGCATGAAACGCTCCGGACTGA
>JAFZWH010000077.1 GCA_017617415.1 Victivallales bacterium
AGCAGTACTCTCGCCTCAAGACTATGCTTCGGAGTCCTCGATGACGAGATTTTGCATGATAAAGTCGTATCGGGCATGAGTATCGTTGCCCATCAACAGGTTAAGCACGCCATCAACATTGCGCGCGTTCTCCACGGTCACGGGCTGGAGTTTGATGGAGTCAGGACGGATGAACTGCCCGAATTCCTTGGGGTTGATTTCACCCAGCCCCTTGAAGCGCGTGACCTCGACGTCCCTGCCGATTTTCTTCATAGCGGCATCACGCTCCTTTTCGGAATAGCAGTAGATGGGCGCATGGGACTTGCTACGGGCGCGGAAGAGCGGAGTTTCCAGAATATAGAGATGCTCCGAGGTAACCAGTTGCGGGAAGAAGGTCAAAAAGAAGGTAATCAACAAGTTACGGATGTGGAATCCATCATAGTCCGCATCCGTGGCGATCACCACCTTCGCATAACGGAGATTATCGATATTCTCTTCTGCGCCAAGTGATTTCATCATCCCATAGAGTTCCTCGTTCTTGTAGATGACCTCCTTGGTGAGTCCGTAGCAGTTGGTAATCACGCCACGCAATGCAAAGACCGCCTGGGTCTCTGCATCCCGAGACGAGGAGACCGAGCCGGCGGCAGAGTCGCCCTCAGTGAGAAAAATCATCGAATTCAGGCACTTCTCCTTCTCCTCGGGCTTGCGGCGGCTGTCCGCTTCATTGAAATGGAATTTGCAGTCGCGGAGCTTTTTGATTTTCAGCACCGACTTCTGTTCCAGCTCCTTGGCGCCCTTGCGGATGCTCTGAATCTGCTTGCGCACACTCTCGTTCTTAGCAATCTTGTCAAAGATGGCCTGCTTGATGTCCGGGTTCTTGTAGAGAATCTGGACGATGGCCGCCTTGATGTCCTGCACCCATTGTGCACGGGGTTCCGGGCTGGTCAGCTTGTGCTTGGTCTGAGAATCGAAGTTCGCATTCTCCAGCCTCACGGCTATCGCTCCGGTCAGGCCCGCGCGGATGTCATCGGGGTCAAATTGCTTGTCTTTGGGCGCGATTTCGTTGACCGCCTTTGCAATGGCTTCTTTGAAAGCCGAAAGATGCGTTCCGCCATCGTTTGTGAAGTTGCTGTTGGCGAAGGAGTAGTAGGTCTCGTTGGAAGAATTGGTGTGGGCGAAAGCGAATTCCAGATTCTCGGTCCGGAAGTGGATGATGTCATAGATGGGATTCTCCAACTTGCTCTCCACCAGATCGCGCAACCCGCGTCGCGAATAGAATTTTTCGCCGTTGAACTCCAGCGAGAGTCCGGCGTTCAGCCAGGCGTAATGCTGAAGCCGACGCTCCAGGAACTTCTTCTCAAAATGGTATTCGCCGAAGACCTCCACTGACGGGCGGAATCGGATGTAGGTCCCATTCGGCTCCTGCGTCTTGCCCTTGCTCTTTTTCACCAGCAGCCCTTCTTGGAAAAGCACAGTGGCCATTCGGCCATCCCGATAGCTGGTCGCCTCGAACTCCGCCGAAAGGAAATTCACCGCCTTGAGGCCAACTCCGTTCATGCCGATGGAGGCAGAGAAGATCTTTGGCTTGCCATCCTCGCCCGTACCGAACTTGCCGCCGGTGTTGATCTTCGAGACACAGTCCTCGAGTTTCTCCAGCGGAATGCCACGACCATAGTCCCGAACCGTGACCGTGCCATCCTCCGCCAACGTAGTGACGACTCGGCGACCAGCCCCCATCATATACTCGTCGATGGAGTTGTCCACCACCTCCTTGAACAACACATAGATGCCGTCGTCATTGTGTTCGCCGTTGCCCAAGGCGCCGATGTACATGCCAGGGCGTTGGCGCATGTGCGGACGACTATCCAGCGTCCGGATGGCATGCTGATCATAATTTCCTGCCGCAGAAACCGCGGCAGCCGAATCAAAATTCATCTCAGGGGTCGCTTGAGCCATCGAACAATTGAATTGGTCTAGTCGCCCACCTTAATTAAAAAGATGGACGGCTAGATACAGGACAAGGGAAACAACTACTTACTTCTTGCGGGAACCACGCCCACCAGAGGGCGAGGCGGACTTGCGCGAGGCAGGTGCGGCAGAGGATGGCGAAGACGCCTTGCGGCAGGAACCGCCACCAGAACCGCCGCCAATGCTTCCCATCGCCATGCCACCACGCTGACGCTTGGGCTTCACCTCCTCATCGAAGTAGTCGTCATCCAGCTCTTCGCCGAAATCCGGCTCCATATCATCCTCGTAATCAGTCTCTTCGTCATTTTCAGGTTCGTATTCATCCCCGTACTCATCGAACAAATCCTCATCATCGAGATCACCCTGTTCATACGGATCCTTCGGAGATGTGGAAGAAATGAGCTGACCACATTCGGGACAAAAACCGTCCTCTTTCTCGACATCGGAAATATTCACCTTGCATTCACAATGCGGGCATTTGATGGTTTCACCTGCCATTTTTTCTCCTTAGTTTGTCATTAGAACAATTATCAGACACATTTAATCGGCTCCATTGCCCCTCATGAGAGGCAAATCAATGGTAACTGCCGCGTAATTTACACCAGAAGTGGAAAATCTCTTGCAAAATCAGAAAAATTTTTTCGCTTTATTCCCCAAATGGGCATCTGACGAAACGGGGGTTTACAAGCAGTGGAGGTCTCTGTGGAATTGTTGAAGCCCAATTAGATGCCCTTGTGGGGACATGGCTAAATGCCTTCGTATTGCTCGGCTAATTTTGCCTTATCCTTGCTCGGTTTGAGCGACAGCAGGAATTCGGCGTTGTTGGAGGTTTTGCGGAGATTGGCCACCAGGCGCTCCATCGCATTGACGGGATCATTCAAGGTCGCCAGTCCAGCGCGCACATACCACATGTAATCCAATTCCTCGGGATTCACAATCAATTCCTCGCGGCGAGTGCCCGAACGGGTGATGTCGATGGCGGGGAAGACACGCCGGTCTGCCAGGGTTCGATCGAGGTTGAGCTCCATGTTGCCTGTGCCCTTGAACTCTTCAAAAATCAGTTCGTCCATTCGGCTCCCCGTGTCAATCAGCGCAGTGGCAAGAATGGTGAGCGAGCCGCCGCCTTGGATATTTCGGGCGGCACCGAAGAACCGCTTGGGCTTGTGGAGCGCATTGGCATCCAGACCGCCAGAGAGGATGCGGCCAGACCGCGGCGCCAGGGTGTTGTAGGCACGCGCAAGACGGGTAAGTGAGTCCAGCAGAATGACCACGTGCTTGCCATTCTCCACCAAGCGCTTGGCGCGTTCTGAAACGAGTTCCGCCAAAGCCACGTGATGTTCGGGAGGCTCGTCAAAGGTAGATGCAACGACCTCTGCATCAACCAGATTCCTCATGTCTGTGACTTCCTCGGGACGCTCGTCAATGAGCAGGACGATCAGGGTGATGTCGTCGTTGTTCGCCAATACCGAGTTGGCGATCTTCTGAAGCATGATGGTCTTGCCGGTACGCGGGGGAGCGACGATGAGTCCGCGCTGTCCACGACCGATTGGCGTGACGATATCCACCACCCGCATCGCAATCTCCTCCTTGTTCCGTTCCAACAGGATACGCTGAGTCGGATAGAACGGCGTGAGGGTCTCGAAGGAGCGCAAACCATGGCGATCGGCCGGAGCGATGCCATTGACGGCATAAACCTTCAGCATCGCGCTCATCGTCTCCTTCTCGCGGGGGCGCTTGACACTGCCGAAGACCAAGTCGCCGGGGCGCAAGCCATAGCGCTTGATGTACAGCGGAGTCACATAAACATCGTCCGGCGAAGCCAGATAATTCAGTTCGGGGCAACGCAGATAGCCGTATCCGTCGTTGCCAAACTCAAGGACTCCTGAGGCAAAGGAGACCTCGGTGAGATTGTTGCGTTTCTCGTTGGCCTCGATAATCATCGAAACCAACCCCGCCTGGTCGTTGGTGGCAAGTTTTTCGACCTCAACCGAAAGTTCATTGGCGACTTTGGCCAATACCGCCAAGTCCACCGACATCAGGTGAAGGCGATTCAGGCGCGGACGGGTAAGATCGCGGACCTCTTCCGTCTCGACGTATGCGGCCTCCAGTTCACCCTCGTCCCCAAAATCAACCAGCAAATCGTCGATCATCGCCTGCTCGTCTCGCACATAATGCGAATTGGCATTCTTCCGACCGCCCTTGCCCGGCTTGTCTCCGCCTTTGCTGCCACGCACCCCCTTTCCGCCTCGGACGGCTGGCGGCGGAGGTATCTCGCCGCCAGAGGAATACTGCTTGACACTCGCCTTGGCGCCAGAACGCTCCTTTTCGAGCTGGGCCTTCGGCGGCGGCAGATTGACTGGCTGGGACATTCCGGAACGCGGCTTGGAAAGACTCACCAGACCGCTGCCAAGGTTGGGCAACAACGAACTGAACAACGGCTCTTGTGATGACTCGTCGTCCTTCGATGCCACCGGCGTCTCCGGCAATGGGATTGAATTCTTTTCGCCGATGGTCTGCTCCGCCGTCGTGGAATCCTGAATTTCCTCTGCCTGAGGAACTTCTGTCTTATCTGTTTTGGAACTCATGGTAATCTTATTGGTTTGTCAAAAAAGAAAATGGCTTTAGTTATAATATTATAACTATTTTGATACAAGCATATTATATATGATATTACACTGTTTCTGAAGAATTTCCAGGGACGCGATGGTCAGAATTCCGAAATCCGCCCGGTTCAGTTTTTCGTCCCGAGAAAGTTGGCTTGCAATGCGTCGATTGATTTCGTCATCATCCCATCCGCGTCCTCGAAGTCGTTCGCGCTGTTGCGCTTCTGTGCACCATGTAGCGACGACTCGCGTATGCGGCAACTCCCAGCCAACCTCATACCAGAGCGGCACTGCGGCAAAGAGGGGAAGCGGGGCCACCCTTGCCTCTTCTTCCATCATCCGCTGTTGAATCAACGGATGAATCAAGGCATTAAGCCAAGCCAACTCGTCGGGGTTGCGGAAGACTTGGGCAGCCAGCGCCCGGCGATTCAAAGTGCCGTCCTCCCGAACCACTTCCTCGCCAAAGTGTTCACGGATCGGTTGCCAGGCAGGCTCCCCTGGCTCATAGAGCGCATGGGCGACCTCATCAGTGTCCAGGCAATGCGCTCCCAGCTTGGCGAAGGCATCCAACACGGTGCTTTTTCCCGTGCCGATGCCTCCAGTAATGACAATTAACGGCATGACGACAAGAATGTTGCATACACCTCATCCGCCAGGCGGCTGAGGAGATCGGGACGATAGGCGTCAATGTTCAGGAAGCAAGTCCCTGGATGCTGATGGCGAAACCAGGTCAATTGCCGCCGGGCATATTGAATGGTACGGTTGGCCAGCACTTCCGTCAGCGCGGCTTCCGTGGCAGGCCCCCGCCCCGCCAAGTATTCGGCGATGTCACGATACCCCAGAGCCTGCCAGGCAGTCGGGGCTTTGGCAAGACCGTTCTTAAGCGCCTCACGGCACTCGTCAATCCAGCCAGCGGCGACCATTGCGGCGGTGCGACGACGGATTCGGCTCTTCAAGGCATCGAAATTCGGGAGCAGACAAAACTGCCGGAAGCCCAACAACGGTGCCTCCGAACGGCTTTTCAACTGCCAGGGCGGCTCACCTGTCAACCGAAAAACCTCGACTGCCCGCGCCAGGTGACGCGGATTGCGCTTCAAGTCGTCGGGCACCTCCCCGGCCGCTGACAATTCCTCCAGAAGCCTGGCACAGCCTGCCTCGGTCGCGCAAATCTCTCGCAACTGGGCAGCCAGCGCGGCATCGCTGGGCAGCAATTGGAAATCATAGCAGAGCGCCCGGGCATACAGCCCCGTGCCGCCCACGACCATCGGCTGACGATGGCGCGCCACAATCTCGTCAATCAGGCGTCTGGCTGCCGGCACAAAGAGATTCACATTCCATGGCTGTGCCAGTTCCAGGCACGCCACCAGATGATGCGGCACTCTGGCACGCTCCTCCTTGCTTGGCTGCGCAGTGCCAATCGGCAGTCCCCGATAGACCTGCATGGAATCGCAGGAAATCAGCTCGCCGGAAAGGCGCTCGGCCAATTCCATCGCCAGCGCACTCTTGCCGGAGCATGTCGGTCCCAACAGGACCAAAACCGGTGCGGGACTCATCGCACCCCCTCACTCCGTAGGCTTCTCGCCATCTCGCTCAATGAAAATGGCATGGACTATCAGGAAAATCACGGAACAGGTAATGGCGCTGTCCGCGATGTTGAAGGCAGGCCACCACCGGAAAGCCAGGAAATCCACCACGCCCTCCGGAAAGAACATCCGGTCCACCAAATTCCCGACAATGCCCCCCAGTAATACGCCGTAGGTCATTGCCAGCACAGGCTTTCCATCCGAAAGCCGACGGAAAAAAAGCATCAACAGCACTGCGGCGACCAGGGAAATCACCGCCAGCAGCCAAGTATGTCGAGCAAAAATCCCCCAGGCGGCTCCGAGATTGCGCCAGTGGACCAGGCTGAAGAAGCCCGGAATGACCACCAGTTCATTCTCGCCAGGCACCGGCCAGATGGTGTAAACCAAGAACTTCGTCAGCTGATCCACCGCCAGAACCGCCAGCGCCGCCACCCCAGGCCATCCCAACAAGGAACGTCTGGAAAGCCCGTTACCCATGAAGGTGTGAGGTGCCATTGGCCTCTCGTGCGCTCTTGCACGTGATGCAGTAACGCGCATACGGGCGGAACTCCAGCCGCTCGATGCCAATTCTCTTCCCGCAATCTCGGCAGATGCCATAGGTGCCCAGACGGATATTCTCCAGCGCCTCGTCGATGAGCCGCAACGACTCGCTACTGGTGGCCATCACCGACAAATCCACGGAGTGGATGAAGTCCTCGCTGCCGGTTTCCTCAATGTTCTCGCGCTGCCCACGGTTCGCAAGGTTGTCGCGCGAACTCTTCAACGAATCCTCAATGCGCTGACGCTCAGCAAGAAGACGCTGGCGGAACTGCTCCAGTTCCGCCGGGGAAAAGACGGCCGTTGGCACGACTTTTTTGCGACTTGTCATGGTAAAATGATTCAGTGGGGTAGGAAAAAGGCGTTGATTGCCGCAACACAGGTGACATCGTTGGCAAACGCCCAAAACGAAAACAATTCCTCCGGTCACAAAAATATGGTGGTGGTGACCGGATTTTTCCTGTAAACCGCCATAAAATAATGGCTTTTGCTAGAATTGCAACCCGCCATGGCACAAATACTCTGTCAAATGTGTCATATGAGCCTAAATCACCTTTCTGTCCTCACTCCAAATGGAACAGCCGCAGTCCGCACTCCGCAGTAAGTTCGACTTCAATGACCGTGGTGGGTTCCGAGGAAACGCCCTGCTCCGGAAGCAACTGCGTGACTCGACGGGGTTCCGGAAGGGTCACGGTGTACTTGCCGGGCTTGCCGTTGATGGAAAGGAAGGAAGTGCTCGCCCAGACGACCGTGGTGCCGGATGGCTCGTAGCAGTGCACGCCACACTCCGCGAAAAGTTCTTTCCAGGCGTCACGCGAGAGAAACCCCGTGGTGGAGAAGAACTCCCTGCCGTTGCCATTGTCGCGCACTGCAAACGTCACGTCCTGTCCATCTGGTGTTCGGCTGGCCAATGGCCGCGCCGTCGCGTCAGCGATGACAAACGAAGGCGCAAAGGCATTCCCCGAGAAGGGAGCCATTTTCGTTGCGCCATGCAGGTACGCCACGCCGTCATGCGGTTTGGCGCTCTCCCGAACGCCGAAGCCAGTCAGTTTCCGGATGCCCTCGACGGAGTGGCCGCTCTCGCTGAGATAACCTGCCGCATACAGCCAGACCAGATTCTTGCCCGCCGCGCGGAGCCGCTCGATCACCGCCGCCTTTGCGGGCGTGACATAGAAGAGGTCCGGGAAGATGTACACCTGGTAGTCGCGCACGGCGGGGTTCTCCAGGTCGCTGAAAAGCAGCACGTCAAAGGGCGTGGCGGTATGGGTGAGTTCCTGGGCATTGCTGTCGAAGATTAGGTCGATTCCGCGAGTGGAAATCTTGTGGTAGTAGAGGCTCTCCAAGTCCGCCACGATGGCGACCCGCGAGACTGGCGCGTTATGCGTGGCCAGCGCGCGGATGGGTTCCAGTTTCCGGAAGAAGGCGAAGATCTCGGGGTCGTTGTACCAGTCGCGCGCAAAATCCATATACCAGCAGCCCGCGTTTCGGCAGAGCGTCTGCGCAAAATCACGCGCGAGCGTGGTGACGGACTGCGCGGGCGTGGTGACATGCCGGTGATAGGTCTCCTCCACCGCCAAATAGGTCCGGCTGTCGTGTTCCTGAATGGCGAGTTTGCCCCGCAAGGTATAGCTCTCGATGGGACTGCGACCGAACTCGGCATCATCCACCTCGCGGTTGCTGTAGAGATTTGGCGAGACCTGCCAGTCCACCACTCCGGAGGCCAGCACCGCCTCGTTCTCCAGATGCCATGCCTCCACGGGATACTCCATGCCGAAGAGATAGCCGTGGTAGTTTCCGCAGAGTTTGCGATAGCCGCACGCCTCTTTGACCGCACGGTCGCAGGCAATCACCAGGTCCCGCATCTCAAACTGCATCGTGTGCAGGAAGTCCACCACCGCGCGGTTCTTCACGGGGTCACGAAGCGTCTCGCCTCCGGCGATGGAGTCCAGCCGCGCCTCCTTCGAGGGAATCTCGGCGGTCGCCAAAGTGACGGACGCATCACCCCAAGATGCCTGCAAAGTCTCGTCCGTCAGATACTGCTCTGCCAAATGCCTGCGGAAGGCATTCCGCATTGCGGTGCAACACCCGGGCAACCCGGACCTCATCCCATAGTAGTGCCACTCGCGGTAGATGCCGTAGTCCACACGATAACTGAAGACGTGCTTGCCGGCCGGAATGGACTCCACGAAAGCGACCACCTTGCGGAGGTAGTCCGTGGCGTCCTGCCGCCACTCCAATGACGCATAGGAAGGGGCGCGGAAATTGAAGATGGGGTCCTTGGCCTGCGGGTCCACGCCGCCATTCGCATAGTCCATCAGTTCGTCGGGATGTGCGTCCATCCACCAGCGCGGTGCGCCATTGAGGTTGATGGCGAGATTCAAGTAGGCGTCAGGGTTCAGCAGAAGCGCACGGTAGAGGACGCTGGCGATGTACGCCTCGTCAATCGAGCCGTCCGGCTTCCAGCAGCTGGTCTCAATGCCCAGGCTCAGCAGGTCGATGCCGCCCTGGTGGAAATTCGCAATCTTCTCCTGAGTATTCGTTTCGTCATACTTCCAGGCGTACGGCGCATTGTAGAGCAACGCATCCACTTTGCGACCATTCAAGACAATCTTCGGGTTCGTATTCGGCAGAACCTCGACGCCTACCGTCAGTTCGGGTTCCGCATCCAGTTTCGCAAGCAGTTCATCCATCGTCATCTGATTCTCCTGAGCCCAGGAAACGGGCAAAAGGCATCTCCCTGCCAACACGGCAAGGCACAGCAGTTGGGAAATCGCTTTTATGTTCCACATAAGTGAGAGGCCTCCAGTACCGAGCATACTATACCATATAATTAAGGAATTATACCGTTAACTTGCCGCCATGGCCACAGGGGATTTGCCCACGAAACACACGAAACACACGAAAAAGCTCTGCCTGTCCCCGCCCACCAAGACGGCCGCACGGTCATTCTCCTGGGTTGGCCACTCGGTGCATGAACTACGGCAGGAAGACGAAGCCGACGGACGCGAAGCGGACGGCGGGACGCGGGAGAGGATGACGAACGAAAGGCTCCCAGGGCCTTTCGGTTCGGCGGCGTCTTCCGCGTCACCTCCAGGCGCTCTGCCGGAGCGACTTCGTCTGCCAGAGCGGGTTTCCTTTCGTGTGTTTCGTGGGTTTCGTGGGAAAAGGCTTCAACGCAAATTAACGATATAAGTTCCTAATCTTTGCCGGCGGCACAGGATTCCTGTACATTTACCCTATATGTCATGCATAGCAGGACGCGCTGGCTTGCCGTGCCGAAGCCGACAGGCGAAGGCAGGAACGTGGCCCGCCCGTTTGGTGGAAAAATGGAAAATTCACGCTAAATTATGACAATTCCCGACAATTTTGCAACTATTCATCTATGTTCTCGATTCGCGACACATCCCATTGGCGTGGTGCAGGTGGCATTGGCAAATTATTGCCGATTGCGCTGCCGATGATGATGTCAAGCCTCTTTGACACGGCGATGATGTTCGTGGACCGTCTGTATTTGTCGCGTCTGGGGAAGACGGAGATGGCCGCGTGCATGTCGGGCGGGTCGGCCTGCTGGACCTGCATGGTGTTTTTCGTTGGGCTGCTGGCCTACTCTTCGGCGCTGGTGGCGCGCCAATATGGCGCAAAGAACTACGCGGAGTGTCCGCGCACAACCATTCAGACACTTCGGCTGGCCTTCTGGACCTATCCGCTCATTCTGCTATTGGCATTAGTGGTCTCCCGCCTCTTCACGGCCGGCTCCCACGAGGTCCTTCAAGTCCAGCAGGAACTGCGCTACTTCTGGATCTGTACCATCGGCTGCATCTTCGGACTCTTCCGTTCCCCACTGGCGTCTTTTTTCTCCGGCATCGGCGAGACCGCCATCATCATGTGGGGAAACGCCGTCGCGCTGGTGGTGAACCTGACCGTGAACTATGCACTCATCTACGGCAAATGGGGCTGTCCCGCCATGGGCATTGACGGCGCGGCCGTCGGCACTGTCGCCTCCTCCTTCGCGATGACCGCCGTCCTCGCCTGGGGCGTGGTGCGGAAATTCCGTCAGTCCCCCTGGAAAAGTCCGCAGATGTTCAAGCCCGCCCCCGAGGTCGTGAAGGCTCTGCTTCGTTTTGGCTATCCCAGCGGCCTGACCGGTCTGCTTTGCAGCGCCTCTTTCACGGTGGTGGTGATTGTCTTCCATGGCGTCAGCGTGGACGCCGCCGCCGCGATGACCATCGTGATGAGTTGGGAACTGATTAGTTTCCTCCCGATGAATGGGTTGCAGATAGGTGTGACCAGCCTCACCAGCCAACGGCTTGGCGCACAGGACACCCCCGAAGCCGAGCATGCGGTCGCCTCGGGGCTAAAACTCGCGCTCCTCTACAGCACCACGCTCTCCCTGGCATATCTGTTCCTGACGCCGTGCCTGGTGCGACTCTTCACCGGCAGCGACGCCTCGCTGGGCTACGACACGCTTGTCCAGACCACCTGCTGGATGATGCGAATCAATTGCATCAGCGTCTTCTTCAACGGGATATATCTTATCTACACAGGCGGTCTTCAAGGCGGGGGAGACACCTTTGCCTCCATGCTCATCAATGTTCTCTTCAATTGGTTCACCACTTTCCTGGCGTGGTTCTGCCTGAGGGCACTTCACCTGGACCTCATCCCCACCTGGTTCCTTTGGAATATCTCCTACATCGTCGGCATCCTCCCGGTCTGGCTCCGCTTCCGCTCCGGCAGATGGAAGCATATCAAACTATTGGCCGAAGCATAGGCACACGGGGAGTTTTGAATTGCCTCAGACTATTGGCGTTTCCGCAGGAAATATCCCTTCCCTGGCACAATCTGCGGATTTTCCAGTCCCTGGAAGACACCCCTTTCCCACAGCCAGACTTCATAGCCATCCAAGGGGAATTCAGGTTCGAAGGCACCATAAGGCCGCCAACCGCCATCCTGTGGCATAGGTACAGAGAACGCTTCTCCAGTCACCACCACACGCTTTTCCGCCAGGGCATAAACCCAGTAAAGACCATCGGCAGAGAACTCCTGCGCCCGTGTGTAGATTTGGTTTTGGTCATCCCAAACCATCGCCTGGAATTTTCCGAGCCGTTCAACGGAAGGCTCGTCCGGAATAAGACTCAACACGACCGGATTCCAGCCACGCGACAATTGCAGAACCCGCTGTGTCGCGGTATTTTCCATCGGTTTCTCGCTCAATGCGCAAGTCACCGTCACCGCCTCGGCGGGCATCGCAAAACTCATGGTCAATTCATCCACCGCAGAGAACTCCACAGGCGGAACACTGCTCCAGGTAAAATCCCAGAACTCCGCTTCCTCGTCCTCAGGGAAAGTCGCTATCACCGTGACCGCCTCGCCACGTGGCGCGGTCTCCTTGTCCGCCGTGCAACCGTCCACCGTGACCGCATAGGTCTTCAACATGGCGACGCAGGTCACCGCGACCGCCTCATCGGGCATCTCGAAAGACGCAGTGCCCTCGCCTGTCGTGAAATCAACTGACGGCGTGAGAGTCCACTCGATGTCGTAGTCGGAGACCAGCGCGCCGTCTGGCAGAGTCGCCGTCGCCGTGACCATCTCGCCA
>JAFZWH010000078.1 GCA_017617415.1 Victivallales bacterium
AACCGCGGACTCAGGGCGCAGCAGCTCCTGGAGTGCGTCGCGGACTGCTGGGGGACGGGCCTCCACGAGGAGGCTGCGGACCTCTGCCGCGCCGCGCTGGAGCGTGCCGCAGATGAAAAACCATATCATACTGGAACTCAAGCACTTGCATTAGAAGATACGCTGGCCGCCTGCCATAGCCTTAAAAACGCCCTCTTCGGCGTCTTCCTCGGCGCGGCGCTGGCGAAACTGGGCGACATGGACGGCGCGAAGGACGCCTGGCTGGCCGCGGACGCGATGACGACGGACTACGTCTTCCCCGACCGGCTGGAGGAGGCGGAGGCGCTGCGAATGGCTTTGGCCGCCGTCCCGTCCTGCGCGAATCTCTGGTACTATCTGGGCTGCTGCGAGTGGAACCACGACCGCAAGGAGGCCGCGCTGGCGGCTTGGGAAAAATGCGTCGCGCTCGCGCCCGGACACGCGCTGGCGCTGCGCTGCCTGGGCTTCGGACTCTCGCACCCCGGCACCTACTTCACCAACACGGGCGTCCCCTCCGGCGTGCCCAGCCGGGAGGCCTACGAGTGGTACATCAAGTCCCTCGCCGCCGATCCGACGAACTTCAGGACGCTGGACGAGGCCTCGAAGCTGGCCGAAAGGCTCGGACTTCCGCCGGAGGAGCGCGTGGCGCTTCTGGAGAGGCATCGTGCCGCCGCGGAGCAGTACGACCCCTGCATGCTGCGCCTGGCCTATGCGTATAACGCCGCAGGACGCTTCCGGGAGGCGCACGCCATCCTCACGGGACGGCGCTTCCATGTCTGGGAGGGCGCGGACGGGCTGCTCGCGCCCTTCGTCGAGGCGTGCATCGGACTCGGCAAGGAGGCGATGGAGCGGGGCGACTTCCGGGCCGCGCTGGCCTTCTTCGAGGAGTCCACCACCTATCCGGAGAACCTCCAGGCAGGACGCCCCGGCGACGCGGGAACCGAACCCAAGAGCCGTTATTACATGGCGCAGTGTCATCGCGCCCTCGGCGACGAGACGGGGTGCCACGCCGAACTGGAGAGGGCCCTGAAGGGCTGGATCCATGCGGGAGAGATGGACTACTGGCGCGCGAAGGCCCTGCGCGAACTGGGACGCGGCGACGAGTGCGCTCCGCTCCTGGCGGAGCTGCGGCAGGCCATCGCGGAACTGGAGGCGCCCGCCCCCGAGGTCATCAACGCCTACGCCAAGTTCGCCGGAGAGAACTCCGCGATGGAGCGCGCCGCCAAGGCGCACGGCCAGGCCGCATTCCTGCGAAGCCTCCTCGCCGAACTGGAGGGCTGAATCCACTTGACCACCCACTTGACAACCATGAAAAGGCAACTGAATCCAACCGGCCCGTGGGAGGACGGCGTCGAGTACGTCGGCTCCCGGACGGAATACCATGTCCGCCCGCAGGACGCCACGCCGTACGACATCCACACCTACAAGGGCCTCGCCCCCGTGGACACGGCGGTGCTGCTGAAGGGCAGAAAAGACCTCGCGCTGGACTTCGGCGGGGGGACGCTGATGCTGCACGGCAAGCTCCAGGCCTTCGTCCTGGAGGGGTGCGAGAACATCGTCATCAAGAACGTGGCCGTCCTCAACGACCGCGCGGCCTTCACGGAGGGGACCGTCGTCGAGAACGGCGGGGACTTCCTCACGCTGCGCCTGAATCCGCACCATCCCTGCCGCGTCGAGGACGGACGGCTGATTCCGACCAGCGAGTATTGGGAAAACGACACCCTGGACAGCACCGTGATGTTCCTGCAGTGCTTCGACGCCGCCACCCGCGAGGGATGCGGTCTCCAGCTGTGCATGATCGGCAAGGTCGTCCACCGCGAGAACCTCCCCTTCTCCTTCGAGCAGTATGTCGCCGAGGAGGCGGAGGGCGGGCTGCTGCGTCTGCGGGGCAACGCCGCCGAGTGTTTCCGCCCCGGGCGCGTCGTCGCCATCGGCCACGAGCGGCGGCACCTCTCCACCTTCTTCCTCCGAAACTGCCGCAACGTCCGCCTGGAGAACGTCCGCATCCTCAACGGCCCCGGCATGGGCGTCATGCCCATCCACTGCCGTGACCTCTACCTGGACCGCGTGAAGTTCACGCATGACGGGAAGTCGCAGGGCATCGTCACCAACCTGGCGGACGGACTGCACACCTTCGCGTGCGGCGGCGACCTCGTGATGACGGAGTGCGTCTTCGAGGGGATGATCGACGACGCGCTCAACGTCCACGGACAGTTCGACCTGCTGGAGAAGGCGGAGGGCGACCGCCTGACGGTTCGGCAGACCATCAAGAAAGAGACCACCGCCGTCACCATCTTCGGGGCGGGCGACCGCATCGGCGTCCACCGCGGGAGGACCACGGAGGTCGAGGCGGAATACACCGTCCGCGAGGCGCGGATCATCGACGACGACTTCGTGGAGCTGACGCTGGACCGGCCGGCCGTCGTCCCCCACGAGGTTGGCAGCCTGGTGGAGAACCTCTCCGCGCAGGTGGACCTCACGATGCGGAACTGCGCCTTCCGCAAGGCCAACACGCATCTGCGCATCCAGACCGCGGGGAAGGTCCGCATCGAGGATTGCGAGATCGGCCTGCCGCTCTGGCTCACGGGCGACGCCTCCTTCTGGTTCGAGTCCAGCGGCGTGCGCGACATGGCGGTGCGCGGCACGGCGTTCACCACCGAGGCGGCGACCATCCTCGTCAACCCGCAGGTCCTCCCCACCGAGAAGGAACCCTACTACCACCGGAACATCCGCGTCGAGGGATGCTCCTTCCAGTCCGGCTGTCCCTTGACGGCAAGCCTGGCCGACAACATCGTCTTTGTGGGCAACACCCAGACCGACGGCAGACCGATGACGCTGAAACTGACCAACTGCGGCGAAGCCACCGCCCCCGGTTGCGTCATCGAGCGCCACACCGAGCGGAAGGATTCCCTCGACATGAACTGACTCAGGCCAATCCATCGCCAAAGCAACATGAAGCACGCGCTTTCCCTTCTTTTGGTTCTGCTGCTCCTCGTGCCCGCACTCCTCGCCGAGGAACTGCCCGCCATTGTTCGCCGTCCCCTGACGGTGAACGCGATGAAGCCGCAGGGCGCGGCGGCCGAGGTGGATTTGACGGGGCGGGTCATCGTCATTCCGCAGAACGCCACGCCGCAGGAGAAATACGCCGCGGAACTGCTTTCGCGTGTGTTAAATACTATATATATTACTGAATATAAAATAGTTAGTGATAATTTCAATGGTTTCGCGGGATTCCTTTCGGTTGGCGACACGGCGCAATCCCGCGCGGAGGGTGTGATGTTCCATCCGGACCGCCAGGGCTATGTCATCGCCGTGCAGGACGGCAATCTCTTTTTCGCTGGCGGGAACGGCCCGCTCTACGCCGTGCTGGCGTTCCTTCAGGAGGATCTGGGCTGTCGCTTCTACACGGCTGACGACGCCATTGCGGTGCCGACGGCCCTTGCGGCTTCGGTATCGGTGGTTCCGCGCCGATACGTCTCGCCCTTCGAGATACGCGAGGCGCTCAACGGCGAATGCTTCGGCAAAGACGAGTTCAACGCGTTTAACCGCGTGCAGGCGGTCTCCTATTTCAAGAATGTCCCGGAAGAAATGGGCGGCGGTCTCTCCAACACGGACTACTTCATCCACACCTACGACACGCTCGTTCCCGCCGACAAGTACTACGATGCGCATCCCGAATACTTCCCCCTGCGCAAAGGCAGGCGCTTCCGCTCGACGCAGCGCGAAGGGCAGCTCTGCTACACGAACCCCGAGGTCGCCGGGGTGATGGCCGCCCAAATCGAGGCGGCCATCGCGAAGAGCCCCGGCAGCCGCATCTACTCCATCAGCCAGAATGACAACACCATCGTGGAGTGCGAGTGCCCCGAATGCCAGAAGGTCATCCAGAGTGACGGCGTGGCCGGCGCCGCGCTGCTCCTGGCCAACCGCGTTTCCGAACGCCTCGCCAAGACGCTTCCGGACATCCGCGTGACCACGCTGGCCTACGTGGAGACGCAGCAGACCCCGCCGAATGTCCACCCGTCGCCCAACACGGTCATCTTCTACGCGCCCATCCGGCAGCGCGCAGGCGCGTTGGGGTGTCTTCCCTGGGAGGATATCCCGCATATCCAACGCGAACTGGCCGAGTGGCAAGGCACGGGGGCGCGCATCTATGTGTGGGACTATGTGAACGCGCCCACGATGCAGCCCTACCTCGACCTTATCGACCGCAACATCAGCCTGTGGCTGAAGAGCGGTGTCAGCGGGGTCTTCCTGGAGGACTGGGAGTTCAACCTCAATTCGTTCGGTCGGCTGAAGAACTGGGTCCTCAACCAGAAACTCTGGAATCCGGCGTGGAGCCTGGACGCGCTGGTCGAGGACTTCATCACGGGGCACTACGGCGAGGCCGCGCCGGAAGTGCGCGAGGTCGTCGCCCTGCAGCGCCGGCGGTGGAGGGAGTTCCACGCCACGCGCCAGGAGGGCCAGATGCTCGCCTTCTCCGCCGATGACTACCTGCGGATGGAGGAGCTACTTGAGACGGCTTACGCCAAGACGCCCACCGCCGCCATCGCCCGCGAGTTGTGCGCCCTGCACAAGATGAACCTGCGCGTCTGCACACCGCAGAATGCCAACCAGTACGAGCGCATCCTCGCCCGCGTCGAGGAACTGCTGGACAAGCACGGCATCCGGCTCAACGTCGTCGGCGACGGCCATGAACAACTCCTCAAGGAGTGGCATGCGCAGCTCGACGACGTGCGCAGTGGCGCGGCCTACCCGCGCTACTGCGACGCCTCGCTGGTGCTCAAGCAGCCAGTCATCGCGCTGCCGCAGAACTCCACCGTGGAGGCGGAGGGCACCTATATGCCCACCGTCGCCCGGCAGGTTCGCGAGAGCGACTGGGGCGTGCA
Organism: Victivallales bacterium; assembly: GCA_017617415.1. GTDB lineage: Bacteria > Verrucomicrobiota > Lentisphaeria > Oligosphaerales > Oligosphaeraceae > RGIG1601. The sequence goes on from JAFZWH010000078.1 coordinate 4,905, forward strand.
GTGGCCCATCGACCGGCTGGTGCTGGCCGCCGATAACCAGTCCACCTATGTCGCCCGCATCCGCGTGAAGCCCGATCTCAAGCGCATCCACGCCGCTGACGAACACGCCTTCGGAGTCTATCTCTGGCGCAGCGGCTTCTCGTTGGACGCCATCGACGGGCGGCAGGTCAAATACTCCGAACTGACGGGTGACGACTGGCAGTACATCTACTTGTACAAGGTCTATTTCTACTCGCCGAGCGTGTCGGGGTACTTCTACAACACCGTCGGACCGCTGGACGAGGGCGAGGCCTTCCTCTACGACTTCATTGAATTCATTCCCCTTTACGAATTTCAGGACAAGGCCCTCGCAAGTCGCCTCAAAACCATCACATTGTAGCCGCTACAGAGAGACGCGGGATTTTTCGCGTCATTTCGCGGGAAAAGTGCATTTTACACATGGTGTCTTACCGGATAGCCTTGAGGGCTTTTCCATTTTTTTACGGGAACAAATACGAAAATGAACAACTACCAAGTCGGCGCATACTACTTTCCGAATTTCCACCTCGGAGACCCCTCGAACGAGGCGATTCACGGCAAGGGCTGGTGCGAATGGGAACTCATCCGCACCGCGCCGCCGCGCTTTCCCGGGCACCATCAGCCGCAGCGCCCCGTCTGGGGTTTCGAGGACGAGTCCGACCCCGCCGTGATGGCGAAGAAGATCGACGCGGCCGCCGACCACGCTCTTGACTTCTGGCTCTTCGACTGGTACCACTACGACGACGGACCGTTCCTGAACAAGTGCCTCGACCAGGGCTTTCTGGCTGCGCCGAACCGCGACCGGATGAAGTTCGCGCTGATGTGGGCGAACCACGACTGGTACCGCATCCATGGCTGGAACCCCTGCTGCGGACAGGAGCATCCCGAACTCGACCACCCCGGCAAGGTCACGCCCCAGACCTTCGAGCGCATCTGCGATTTGGTCATCGAGAAGTACTTCCGTCAGCCCAACTACCTGACCATCGATGGCAGGCCGTTCTTCAGCATCTACGAGATTGGCACTTTTGCCACCGCCTACGAAACCACTGCCGAGATGCGTGCCGCGCTCGACCGCTTCCGCGAGAAGACGCTGGCCGCCGGTTTCTCCGGCCTCCACCTGAACATCATGTATTGGGGCAAGCCGAACCTGCCTGGCGGTCGCACGCCGGACAACTGGGCGGAGATCATCGAGGCCACCGGCGCGGACTCCTGCACCTCCTACACCTGGATTCACCACAGCGTGTTGGAGCATTTTCCCGTCTCCGAATATACCCGCGCCCGTGAACTCTACCTGAAGGCGTGGGAGGAGGCGCGGAACATCCTCCCCGTGCCCTACTTCCCCAATGTCACGATGGGATGGGACAACTCGCCTCGTTGCGCCCGCGGCGTTCCGTGGGAAAAGTGCATGCCGCATGTGCTGGGTCCCACGATGGTCGGGAACACTCCCGACGAGTTCCAGAAGTCCCTGGAGTTGGTCAAGGGGACTTTGGAGGCGCATCCCGAACAGCCGCGCACCATCCTCATCAACGCCTGGAACGAGTGGCCGGAGTCCAGCGTACTGGAGCCCGAGGAGCGTTACGGCTATGGCTATCTTGAAGCCATTCGGCAAGTCTTCGGATTGCCCGTCGCCAATTCCAACGCCAGTTGAAAAAGTTGCCTAAAGCCATTTTCCGCGAAACACGCGAAAAAGGCGAAAAAGGCTTGCATCACGCCTGCCACCTGCGGACGCTCGTCCGCAGGGGCGCCTGGCTGCCCGGGCACTCGCTCGTGCGAAGCATGGTGGCTTCACCCGGCATGGATTTCGCGTGTTTCGCGTGTTTCGCGGGGAACACCACCCGACAACCCTCTGCTGTCGGAAACCACGATGGCAAGTTAACTGTATAATTCCCGTTGAAAAAGCATCCAATTCCCGCTTGTCAGAAGATTTCAACCGCATTTCCCCATAATGAAGAACAAAGTCCTTCTCTGTCTTGCCGTATCCGTCTTGGTCAATGCGCTGGTTTTCGCCGATCAGCCAGAGTGGGAACGGCGTCCGCTGGAAATCATCAACGGGACGCTTCCTGCGCCACATTGCCCGACGCTGTGGAACGCGGAGGAACAAGGCATCGATGCATGGAAGGTGGATGGCGACGCCACACTGGCATTGAGTGACGACGTGCTCCTGTGGAATGACCATGTCGCCAAACTGACGGTGAACTCCGCGCCGGCGCGGGTTGTCCTTGTCCCCACGAAGGATATTGTGCTTGCCGAGGGCATCGACGGGCTGGAACTGTGGCTCTACGGCTTCCAGTCCGGCCGCGCCACGGTGAGTTTCGAGGTGTTGGACGCGGCGAAGCGTCGCCACACGGTGAAGACCACGGGCAACTCCAGTTATTGGGCGGGTAATCCCTGGTGGTGCACCACGCTGGGGCGTCTCCCCGCGAAGGCGAAACTGCCGGCGAAGGTCACCAAGGTCATCTTCGACATCCCAGAAGGCATCCGCTCCGGGGACGCGATGTATTTTGATTTTCTGGGCAATTTCTCTCTCAGCGACGAACCGCTGAAAGCGGACAACTCCGCGCCATTCCCCGCCAAGCCGGAGTCCATCCTGCCCACGCCAGCCGACGCGGAGTGGACGAACGCCCTGACCACGGAGGACGGGCGGTATCTCTTCACCTGCCAAGGCACCAACGGGAGCGTGACCTACGCTTACACACCCCAGACAGGCACCCTCGACGACCTGGAAGTCATGGTGGATGGCGCACAGACCTTCCGCCCGATGGTCGGCGGCGGTCTCCGTGCGGAGGTCGGGGGAATGTCCCTCGCTCCAGTCGATGACACCACGCAGGCGACGCTCCTCGACTGCGTGGTGGTCGATGACACCCTGCATACCAGCTGGCGGATAGCCAAGGGCGAGGACGCCTTCGAGTACTCGCTGGACTTCACTGTGATAGGCCGCAGCCTCGTGATTTCGGCGACCTCGGAGAGCACTGCCGTGACCGCCTTCGACTGCGGACACACCGAGGGCACCCCGACCCCGCGACTCTTCGGCCTCACCTACCTGAACTACCGCTGGGACTACCCGCGCATATTGGTGACCGACGACTATTTCGTCTCGCTCTTCCCCGACTGGTACACCAGCCAGGCCTCCGAGGTCGTGGACGGCGGATCGAACGGCGGACTGGCGGGCGCGGCGGTGCTCTCGGAGAACTCCGCCCGCATCCTCGGCGGCTCGCTTTATCTCAAGAAGGCGCGCGGCGAGCGCAACCCGATGCGCGAGCGCTTCTTCCTGACGGTCGCCCCCGACCTGGAGTCCGTGCTGCCCAATCTCCCGAACCCCCGCTCGGAGTACTTCGACGAGACCAAGACGCTGGTGTACAGCACCCGCATGTACGACAGCCTCGACGTGCCCGCCAGCCGAGCCGAGGTGGAATTCTGGCGACTGATGGCGGACTATGGTCTGACCGACATCTATGTGCGCTATCACTCCCACCAGTTCCGCACGCCCGTGCGCTCCAACCGCATCTGCCGCTCGCTCGACGCCTACGCCGGAGTCGGCGACGAGGCGTACCAAAACCAGATCACCGAACTCAAGAAAATCCTCAGGCGCGTGGGCGTCTATCAGGACAACCGCGTGACCCATCCGCTGGGGCCGGAGTTCTCCTACGACATCCTCGTCCAATGGACCAGCGGCAATTTCAACGAAGGCTGGGACTGCCAGTTCCAGCCGTCCCCTGCCGCCATCCCGCATCTGGAGGAGGCCTTCGTGCCGAAGTTCCTCGCGAAGTTCCCCTGGAACGCCTGCTACTACGACGAGGTGGACAACACCCCGCCGTGGGGACTGGTGGACTACAGCCCGAACGTCGAGGGCGCGGCGACCTACCACAATGTCCTCAGCCAGTACGCCGTCGCGGTCGCGACGATGCGGCGGCTCTTCCAGGGACCCATCTGGAGCGAGGGCAACGCGGCCTTCTTCTGGGCGGGCTATCTGGACACCGACTACGCGCAGTGCAACCAGGCCGACGCGCTCCCGATGGTGGACTTCAAACTCCGCAAAATGAATCCGCTGGAGAATCTCAACGGCTACGACCTCACCAAGGTCGGCAACGCCTCGAACGACTACATGCTCAGCGCCCAGATCGTACACGGCAACATGGGGCATCTCTGGAACGAGAACCGAGAACTCTACGCGGGGTCGAATCTGATTACTCTCCAGCCTGAGGACTTCCGTCGCATCGCCAAGACCTACTACATGATGCGCCAACTACAGGAGTGCTACGCCGGCGTCGAACCAGAGGAGATTCTCTACCAGTGCGGCGACGAACTGCTCAGTGCCACCGAGATGCTCCGCGGAAACCGCACGAACGAGGGCAAGGTCTATGTGCGCTACGCCAATGACCTGGAGGTCTGGGTGAACCGTCATCCCGAGGCCGACTGGACCATCGAGGTGGACGGCGCCGAGATGGCGCTGCCGCCCTACGGCTATGCGGCATTCCTCCCCGGCAGGCTGCTCGAATACTCCGCGCTGGTCGATGGTCATCGCGTGGACTACTCGCGCGGACCGCTCTACACCTACGTGGACGGACGCGGTGTCCGTACCGCCTTCCCAGAAGTCACCTGCGAGAACGCATACGTGTTCCACAAGGCCGGCGATGCGAAGACGCTCACGCCCGTGCCGTTCATCCAGGCGGAGTCGCTGGGCGGTATCTCCGCCACGCGCCTCACGCGCCTCGCACGGGACGGACAGGAACTCGGCCCCGAGGCACCCCTCGACCTCGTGGATGCGGGAAAGGCGCGTTTCACCACCGATGCCGAGGCTTTCCGCTACCGCCTGAAGTAGCCTTCCTCATCCCTCCATGGAAGAGCCATCGGCCAAGCAACTCAAGTCCGAACTGAACGCCGCACGCTACCGTCTGGGTGTCGCGAATCTCTTCTTCAACGGCGAGGAGAACTGTCTGGGCGGCATCGGCATCTTCATTCTAAGGGCTCTGGGCGGCAACGACACGCATTTCAGCCTGCTCGGCGCTTTCGGCTCGCTGGTCGTGCTGCTGCAATGGATTGCAGTGCCGGTCCTCAACTATTTCCGCTCCAACCGGAAGGCGATGGCCTTCTCGCTGGCGCTCGGCGTCGGATGCAGCATGCTCCTGGCGGGCTCCGGGCTGACCATCGGCGGACCCGCCGTGCTCCAGCGCTGGATGCTCTGGCTCTTTCCCGTCTGCAGCCTGCTGATGAGCATGGCGACAGGAATGCAGGGCACCATCGAGACCAGCTGGATCGGCGACCTGGTGCCTCAGTCGCTGCGCGGGTGGTTCTATAGCGTAAAGTCCATCGTCTCCATCGTGGGAATGGCGGTCCTCAGCATGCTCTTCGGCTTTCTGGTGGATTATCGCGGAAGCCTCGGAGCCACCACCTTCTGGCTGTATGTCGTGGTGGCGCTCTCCCATCTGCTGGCCATCATGCTGATCTGGCGAATCCCTGACGCGACGCCAAAGCCCGCCCGCGTCTTCGCATGGCGGCAGGACGGCGAAGCCCGCGTCAACTTCAAAAGCCCCGTCTTCTGGGGGTTGTGCGCCTTCCATGTGTGCTGGACCACGGGTCGCACCGTCTTCGGACTCTTCTACTCGGTCTTCCTGCTCCAGGAGTTTGGCTTCGGGCTGCTGGGGCTGAACTCCCTGAACCTGGTTACCTGGCTTTTGAGTGCGGGGATGCTGCTGCTCATGGGGCGGCTCGGCGACCGCCGTGGCAACCGCCGTCCGCTGATGTTCGTCTCCTCCACGGTCGGCACCGCCATGCTGGTGATGCTGCTCACTCCGTGGATCGGCGTCAAGGCGGTGTTCTTCCTCACCGTCCTCAACGGACTGGCAGGCCCCACCCACACCCTGCTGCTGACCAACTACATGCTGGAGATTCTTCCGGCGGAGGGACGGGCCACCTACATTGCAGCCACCCGGATGGTCGTGGGGGTGTTTGGGATGGTTGGCACCATGGGAGCCGGAGCGGTCGGCCGCATTCTGGAGGTCCATGACTGGAGCCTGCGATTGGGCGCGGTCGCCTATACGCGCTATCATCTGATTTTCGTCGTCGGGGCATTCATCGCCATGGCCAGCTCGGTCTGGCTGCTGGCGGTCGGCAACCGCATTGTCCAGCCACTGCAAATGGACCGCGCTTCGGAAAATGAAATGCGGACGCCTGGCTAACAGTCCAGAATCCGCATTTTGCATTATAGTAAGGATATATCAGTATATTCTTTGGCAATACCAAGGAATTAGTAGTCTTTTTCAAGAATCACGAAGAGTCGCTTCGGTGCGACTTCTCCGGATGCCAGGCCTGACGCGTATGAATGCCCCAAAAATGGAAAAACACAAGGAAATCCTGACGGTTCTGACGGAGGAACTGGAGCAAGGCAAATACCGCGTCGGCGAGCGCTTCCCCTCCGAATGGGGGCTGGTGAGCCGTTTCAAGGTCGGCCGTTCGACCATCAACAAGGCGGTGGACAAACTGGTCGCGGACGGGTGGCTGGAGCGTGGCGTGCGCGGCTCCGGCACCCGCGTCAAGTCGGTGCATCGGCTTATCCGCGGGCGTATCCTGTATTTCGGGAACCTGACCCACCCCACCTACATCGCCGCCATGCGGGGACTTACCAGCCGAGCGTTCTTCCGTGGGTATTTCACCTCGTGCGCAGAACCGCCGCCTTTCGAGCAGGACTCCTTCCTGAATACCATCACTGCCATGCAGGAGTATGTGGGCATCGTGTCGTGCTGCAGTGGTGTCCTTGCCAAACGATGCCCTGGACAACTGCCCATCGTCTATCTGGACCAGCCTGGAATCCCCTTGAGTGAATACGATGAACTTCACCATGTCGTCTCCGACAACGAGGAGGCCTGCTACAAGATGATGAAGCTTCTGGTGGCGCGTGGCTACCGTTGCCCAGTCATCTATACCGACAACAACTGCCGTCTGACCGAGCGTTTCTCCCGCGTGCAGGGCTTCCAGAAGGCGATGAAGGAAATGAAGTTGGACAACATCAGCCGCCGAACCTTCATTGGCTCTGTGGAAGATCAGTACACCAAGGCTGGTGCGGTACTGCAACTCCAGAACATCCTGCGTGTTTTTCCGGAGACGGATGCCATCGTCACCGTCTCCGACGACCTGGCCGTGATGATGCGACAGGCGTTGCAGGATATCGTCGCCAACTCGCCAGAGCGGATTCTGGTGACCGGCTTCGGCAACGAGCCGTTGGTCAGCAACGCCTTCCATCTTCCCAGCGTGGAGCAGTATCCACAGCAGATGGGCATCGCGGCCGCCGACCTGCTGCTGGACCTCGTGGAGGGCATCCTGCCGAACACCGAACCCTATCACCGAATCGTGAAGACCGATTTGGTCAATCTGGAATATATCCCCCAGCGGTAATCTGAAATGATGGGGAATGATATTGTTGATTTGCTATCGTGATTCCCTGCCGTCCGACGTCTACTCCGTTTTTTGAGTACCAAAGAGCGCGTCTGCCACCGAGAGGTAGTGCTCCCAGTCCGCCAGTTGCAGGGCGTGTCGGCCAGTGCGGAACAGATAACTCACCGTCTCGCCGACCGGAGTGTCCGGCGGTGGCGGCTCGGGGCTGGTCAGGCCGTCTATCCCGAAGAGGCGATAAGCCGGTCCGGCGTAATGGGCAGAAAGATATTCCCCCTTGGGGTCCGCCCAGGTGTCCTCGGTCGCGCTGTGGATGGACACCGCCCGCGGGGCCATCAGGGCGACCAGTTCATGCTGGTCCACAGGGAGGTCCTCCGGATGCAGCGACCGCTCCGCCAATGTATCGGTGAACCAGAATTCTCCGAAGTGATTTTTGTGGAACATGGAGAAAAGCGTCTCGCCAATCAGACGGCGACTCAGCGCGGCGCCGCCGCAGCCGGAGTCGTTGACGCAGGCCAGGGCGATGCGCTCGTCGCAGACACCGGCCCACAGCGTGGTCTTGCCCAGGCGGGAGTGCCCGACACAGGCGATGCGCGTGCCGTCCACCTCCGGCTGAGTCACCGCGCAGTCGATGACGCGGGAGATTCCCCACGCCCACGCGCCGATGCTGGAGTAGCCGGGGATGCGGGCCGACAGCGCCGTCTCGTCGAACCACAGCCGGTAGATGCTCTCGGTCCAGCCGTCGATGCGATCCGGGAAGATGTCGTGGTAACTGGCGAAGGCGCAGGCGTATCCGCGCTCAATGATGGTTTGAATCGGGAAGGAGTCCTTCCAATGGCCGCGGCGCTGTCCCCACTCGGCACGTTTCTCCGGTGTGTTGGGGTATCGTTGGCCAGTCACGCGGACCGACGGATCGTCCGTCAAGGCGTGGTTTCCCTGGAAGACCAGCCCGGCGAAGAGCGGAACGGGGCGGGGTGCCCGTGTGGGGATGTAGAGCAATACGACCATGTCGTGGCACCGCCCGTCGTCCATGCGAAATTCGACCAGGAATTCCCGTCGGATGGCCTGCCCGTCGAATATGTCGTTCTTTTCGCTCAGGAGGGTGTATTCCACGTGGTCGGGCATGGGGGGACGCTTTCCGTACATCGTCTCCTCGAAGAGCCTCAGCAGTTCCGGCCGGCGGTGTTGCTGCCAATCCTCCGCCGTCCGCACCCGTCGCCCATCCAGACACTTCAAAGCATCGGGAAGCACCACTGGCGGCATCTTCTGCTCGTCGAAATTTGGCTCCCAGGGAATCGTCTCACGATAATACTGCATGGTGTTCAAGGAGTTGCATCCGGCCAGGAGAAATTCCAGAAGTAAAGCGAAGATGAGCAAGAGACTGCTGCGGTTCATTTCCATTGTCAGATTTGCACGTTGAGTGTCCTGTCCAGGCTTCAAACTGGTAATAGCTCAAATTGGGGAACGAGGCATTGGCAGTTCATTGAAACCGAGGACGGCGACGCCCAGTTCGGCGGCGGTGGCAAGCAACGCCTCCAGCCAGGCGGTCTTCATGTGGATGAAATGCGCGTCGGGCACGATGTCATGGGAGGTGGCGACCAGAACCTCATTGCACTCTGCGATGCGCTTCAGGCAGTTGAGATAGTCGTCGATATGCGTGTTGTAGGCCTCGCCGACGAGCAAAGTATTGAGCAGGCGACGCTGCGGAAGGTCGCTTGCGGGAAAGGCGGTGCGAGGATTGTCGGCCAGGGGCATCCAAGTATTGGCGAGTTGCCTTTCAGGGTCGAAGGGCGTCAGTTTGAGGCCTCCTCGCACGTAGGCGAAACCATGGGAGAAAAACAGTTGGTCGGATTCGGGAGTCCGTCGGCAGTTTGGATAGGCGAAGGAGGTGATGTGAAATCCCGCGTTCCGTGCGGTCTCCAATTGCGGAAGAATCTCCGACCGGTAGTATCTCTCTGGGGAACTCTCCGCAATCATCTGGTCGGCGTTTCCGTGCGTGAGTCCATGCAGACCAATGCTGTGCCCGGCATCGGAGAGTCTTCGCATGGCGGAGATGGTCTCTTTGTCCATTGTTCCGCTGATGAAGAAGGTCGCGTGGGCGTTTGTGCGTGCGAAGATGGGTAGCGCTTCTTCCCATCCGGCGAAATGCCGGTCGTCAAAGGAGAGCAGCAGAATTCCCTTGGAATTAGCAGGTTGCATGATTTAATGAAGGGTGAGGAGGTGCTTGAAACAGAAATCGGATCGCTTTGTTCGTCTTGTATCCGCAGGGTGGTTACAGGGTATAGGCGAGCTGGATGGGGGCGTTGACCAAGGAGGAGTCGCAGCCTGCCAGAAGTTCGATGGTTTCACCAGAGGGGAATACGCGAGTGCCGTCGGGATGGACGCGCTCCAGTTGTTCAGGAGCGATGGTCAAGGTGACCCGCCGCTCGGCGTCGGCCTTGAGGTGGACTCGCCGGAAGGCGACCAGCTCGCAGTTGGTCGCGGGGTAACCGCTACCGGAGTCGCATCGCCGGAGGTAAACCTGCGCGACCTCGTCGCCGTCGCATTTGCCGGTGTTTTTCAGGGTGAAGCTGAGTCGCAGGGAGTTGCCGTGCGTGCGGATGACTGCATCGCGGTATGCGAAGGTGGTGTAGGAAAGCCCGAAGCCAAAGGGAAAGAGAGGCTTTGCGGTGAGGTATCGGTAGGTTCTTCCGCGCATCGAGTAGTCCTCGAAGGGTGGTAAGTCTTCGAGGTGCGCGGGGAAGGTCATCGGGAGCCGTCCGGAGGGGCCGTTCTCGCCAAGAAGGAGCCTGGCGATGGCCTCGCCGCCGGCTTCGCCTGGATAGGGCGCGAAGAGCACCGCCGCCGCCTTTTCGCAGTCAGGCGCCAAATCCAGCGGGCTGCCGCCGAAGACCACCAGCACGACTTTGGCGCCGCGCGCATAGAGCGCGTCCAGTTCGGCACGCTGCTCTTTGGGCAACGCGAGGTCGCCTCGGTCACCGCTGAGATTTTGGGCGGCTGTGCCCTCTTCGCCTTCATGGCTCCCGTTGAGCCCGCCGAAATAGAAGACGACTTCGGGGTGGCCAGTCATGGGGTCAGGGCGTTCGTTTTCCTCCAGGCCGGTGTAATTGATGGCGGTTCCTGGCAAGAGTTTGCGGGTGAGGGCCTCCAGCGGGGTGTCGAAATGCGCGGAAAGTCCGTGGTAGTTTCCCCAGAGGGCGGAGAGTTTTGTGGCATTGGGGCCGGCGATGGTGACGCAGGTGAGTTTGCGGGCGTCCAGCGGCAGGAAGTCTCCTGGGTTGGAGAGCAGCACGGCGGAGTGGAGCGCCGCCTGAAGCGCGAGGCGGCGATGGGCGGGGCAGGAGACGACTTGTGGCGGCGTGCCAGTGCCAGGCACGTGCGTGAGGTCGTCGAATTCACCCAGGCGGAAGCGGATGGCGAAGAGTCGTCGCAACGCGGTGTCCAGGTCGTCTTCAGTGATAAGGCCCTTTTGGAGAGCCTCAGGGAGTTTGCTATATGCCTCGCCGCAGTTGAGGTCGCAACCGGCCTTGAGGGCGAGGGCGGCGGCGTGGGTCATGTCTTTGGCAAGGCCGTGATGAAGGAAGAGGTCGCAGAGGGCTCCGCAGTCGGAGGTGAAATAGCCTTTGAAGCCCCATTCGCCGCGTAGGAGTCCCTGGATGTATTTTGCGGAGGCGCAGCTGCCTTCGCCGTTGATTCGGTTGTAGGCCCCCATCACGCCGGCGACTTTGGCCTCTTTCACCAGATGGCGGAAATGTGGCAGGTAGGTCGCCTCGGCATCATACGGCGAAATCCGCGCGTCGAAACCATGGCGTTTGGCCTCGGGGCCGCTGTGCCCCCAGAAGTGCTTGGCACAGGCTGCCGCAAGCAGGTATTTCGGGTGGTCGCCCTGGAGTCCGTGTACGAATGCCGCTCCGATTTGGGCGGTGAGGAACGGGTCCTCGCCGTAGGTCTCCTGGCCGCGCCCCCAGCGAGGGTCGCGGACGAGGTTGATGTTGGGGGACCAGTAGGTCAGGCCGAGGTACTGGCGGCCGGGACGTCCGTGTCGGAGTGCATCGTGGTATTTGGCGCGGCCCTCGTATGCGATGGCGCGTGCGACACGGCGCACCAGTGCGGTGTCGAAGGTGGCGGCGAGGCCAATGGCCTGTGGGAAAACAGTCGCGCGGCCGGATCGTGCCACGCCATGCAGAGCCTCATTCCACCAGTTGTAGGGGGCAATGTCCAGGCGCGGAATGCCGGGCGCGTCGAAGGATAACTGTGCGCATTTCTCGCGGCGCGTCAGCTGCCGGAGCAACTGCTCGATTCGTTTGGCGAAGGGGCGTGTGGAGTCAAACCAAGGGAGGGAATCTTTGCTGGGTGGCAGTGTTTTCCGCATGTTTTGCTAATCAGCCAAGTGGTCAGTTGAAGGTCGGCGGGGTGTAGTGATGCTTGCCGCCGCGGGCGAGCCAGTCGTGGATGACGACGAAGAGGGCGAGGGTGGCCAGCAGGGTGAACCCGAAGTCCCAGAGGAAGAGGAAGCGATAGCCGAAGTGGTCGATGGCAATGCCGCCAAGAGCGGTGAGGATGACCATCAGGAAGCAGTTGATCATCGAGTTTGCGCTGCAGAACTGGCCGTATTTCTCCTTGGGGAAGAGCTGGATGAACATCGGCGTCTGCGCCAGGGCCTGGATGGCGTAGATGATGCAGATGGCGATGCCCACGATACGGAAGGACGGCTCGTCTTTGACGACGAAGTAACCCCACACGTTCATCGCGATGATGATGACTTCGCTGACCAGATAGACCCACACGGGGTGCAAGAGGTCCATGATCTTGCCCATGATAAGGACGGCGACCGCCGCCGCCAGGCTGCCAATCGCCATGATGTCGCCATACTGTTGGCTGGTGACGCCCAATTCCTTGGTGGCGAAGAGCAGGTTGAAACTCTGGCGACAGAAATTGGAGACCTGGTTCATGGCGGTGCAAAGGAAGAGGAAGGTGAAGAGCCGCGTGCTGTAGCACTCGCGGAAGTAGGTGGAGACCTGGTTCGCCATCCGCCGCGGAAAAGAGTCGGCGGTCTGCTTGGGGGGCGGCGGGTATTCCCCTTCCTGGACATTCCTGACCAGGAACAGGAAGGTGACGGCATAGAGAAGCGCGATGAGTGTGCAGGCAGGACCAGGATTGCTCACGGAATAACTCAGCATATACTTGTTGAATAAAAAGTTAACACCAGTTCCGATGAAGGTGAAGACGGAGAGGAAAGTGCCGACATGCTGTGGCGGCAGCACATCCGCATAGAGGTAGTAATATACGGATCCGGGAACCAGGAAGCAGACGGTGTAAAGTGTATGTGAGATGGCCAATAATAGCAGGATTGCCGTGGCGGTCTTGAGGTGAAGGAGGCTGCCCAATGGCCCGCCAAGGTGGTTCGACCAGCCAATCAGGACGACCAGCCCCGCCACCAACGGTGTGGACCAGAGCAGGAAGGGCTGGCGGCGCCCCATTCGTGTACGGCACTTGTCGCTCCAGGTGCTGATGATCGGGCAGACGAAGAAGTTGATGAATTGGGGGATGGTGCCCGTGATGATTGCGATGGTCTTGTTGGAACAACCGGTTTGGTCAAGCAGCACCGGCATGATTGCGGGCAGCATGTAGTAGGCCAGCAATGCCATGGCCTGCCCCGCCAGGGTGATGAAGGCCATGACCAGGAGCATCTGTGGCATGGTGTAGTTCAGGGTGCCAATGCGCAGTTCGGAGGGGGTCTTCATTTTGGGGACAGGAGGTTAGTTATACATTGCGGATGAGGCAGACGATGTACGAGGCGAAGCCATGGCAGAGGCTGGACTGGTCGTTGTCGGCTTCCCAAAGGGTTCCGGAGAGGCGTGCCATGGGACCGAGGTGTTCCCGGATTTCGTCGAGGAGTTGTGTGCGCATTTGGGCGTGCGCGAGGCGGTCGAAGCGCAGGATTCTGCCAATGAACATGTTGATGCCGTCCAGCGTGGGGTGGCTCTGCGTTTCCAGAAGCCGTTTCCGCCAGGCCTGCCACTCGGGCTGCGTCTCGTCAATGACCCCGCAGAAGTCAGCGTAGTATTGGCAGATTTCGCTGGTGCCGGGGGCGGTCTGGAGGGTCCCGTCCTCCTGACGGATGGCGTGGTCGTGGAAGAATTGTCCGTCGAAGGCGCGTGCGAGAATTTCCTGTCGCATGGTCTCGGCGCGGTCTGCCAGTGCAGGTTCGTCCAGCCATTTTGCGGCGATGCGCAGGAATTTGCAATAGAGCATGTTGGTTGGGAAGTTGCACCCGTCCATGTACTCCTGTGACTTCGACCACTCGATGAAATTCCATCCGGGTAGGCCTTCAAGGAGTCCGAATTCGTTGCGGTATGAATCGAAATGGGCGAGGCAACGCTGGAGCCGGTCGGCGTATTGGTGCGGAAAGTCGTGGCCATCGCGCTGCTCCAGGTATTCCTCCATTTCGAGCCAGAACCAGAGCGTCCACTGGGGGATGAAGCCGAGTTCGGCTTCGGTGGCGGGATAGCAGTCGGGCAATTCGCCGTCTGGGATGGTGTCGAAGTGCTGCGGGAGCAGGAAGTTCTCCAGGAAGGTGGTCTCCAGGGCATTGGAGCCGGTGAGGAGGTAGGCGGCGCGGGAGATGAAAAAACTGTCGCAGAGCCATCCTCCGCGCTCGCGTCCTGGACAATCGAGAAAGATGTCCATGGTGTTTTGGCGGAAGGTCTCGACGGCCGCGCGGTAGATGCGGCGCAACTCGTCATCCACATCGGCGGGCGGCTCGCGGAACTCCGCAAGCAGTTGATTGCGGTCGAAGGCGTATTCGCGTAGCGCGAGGTCTTCGATTTTGGCGTGTCCGTGGAGTTGGAGCACTGCCGCAAAACGCGCGGTGTATGGCTCGAAACTCTCAAAGGCGATGCACTGGCCGGCCTTGAGGCGCAGGCGGATGTAGTATTGCGCCCAGCGGGTGAAACGCTCAATGGAGAAGACGCCGTCGGGCCCGGGGACTTCATCCCAACTCAGGACGACCTCGCAGTCGATCTCGGCGGTGATGCGGAAACGCCAGAAGCCCGTGCGCTCGGTGCCCAGGTCGTAGTAGGTGTAGCTCTCTGGTTCTCCTTGGGTTAGACCGCCATTCTGCCACTGGTAGTCGTGTTCCAGGCGAGTCCGCAGGTCGTTGGCGTCGTCGGTGCTCTTTCCCAGGCAGGTGAGTTTCCCGCCACCGATGCGTTGCGCGAGATAGATCGTCTCCAGTCTGGGCAGTGGCGCACCTCGCGATAGCCAGCCCTGGGGAGGGATTTCGGCAGGAACGGCGGTTGTGAGGGGAAGTTCGGAGACCTCGCCGTCATACCATTCGGTTGCTCCGCGAAGTGTGAGGTCGTAGCTCTCCATAAGGTCGCGCTGGTAGGTGAGTTCCGGCGCGTTCCAGTCGCGGAAGGGCAGAGAATGGAGTTGCCAGCCAGCAGGACCGATTTCGCACGAGCCGTCCGGCGCGAGTAGAGCCAGCGCGAAGAAGGGCGTGGTGACGGGAATGTAATACCTTGACGAAGTGTAGGTTACGACTTCAAGGACGAGGCGGTTCTGGGGCTTCGTCAGCCATGGGCCGAGTGCCAGTTCGTCCACGCGGGCGTAGCCTTTGGGGGAGCGTGCGGGGCCATAAGCCACGACCTCGCCGTTGATGCGCAGACGATATAACCCGCTGGCGACCAACTGCAAGGCGTAGTCTCCAGGCGGGAGAACGCGGCTGAGCGCAAAGGTGTTCGGCAGTTTTTCGGAGATGTCGGGCGGGGCCCAGAAGCCTTTGTTGAGTAGAAATTTCGCCATCTGGTTGGTCGGAGTGGGAAACTGGGGGAGTTGGAGGAACAATGAAGAAATATATTATCTGCTGTCCGTCTTGCGTGTCTTTCAGATTCGATTTGGGAATTATACAGTTGGCTTGCCTGAAGCCTTTTCCCGCGAAACACGCGAAATCCATGCCGGGTGAAGTCACCATGCTTCGCACGAGCGGGTGCTCGGCCATCGATGGCTCGAAAGGGACAACCTTCTGCTGTCGGAAACCA
>JAFZWH010000079.1 GCA_017617415.1 Victivallales bacterium
AGAAGCACTTTCCTTTGCGATGCCTGCCACGGGACTGGATTGCGCCTTGA
The DNA here is from genome assembly GCA_017617415.1 of Victivallales bacterium. Lineage (GTDB taxonomy): Bacteria > Verrucomicrobiota > Lentisphaeria > Oligosphaerales > Oligosphaeraceae > RGIG1601. Next base: position 51 of record JAFZWH010000079.1, read on the forward strand.
CGGGACGCATCGACATCATTCTGGTCACCCGTCCGCGCATCATCTCCCTGAATGCCCTGCACCTCCACCATCAGGGTGCCACGGATGTCATCACCTACGATTTCCGCGACGGCTATGCCATCCCCGACGAGCAGGGTGACCGTCAGTTGGCAGAAATCTACATCTGCCCCGCCGTAGCCATCGAACAGGCGCCACGCTACAACGAGTCTCCTTCACGGGAACTGTTCCGCTATGCCGCACATGGCTTGCTTCATCTTGCCGGCGAGGATGATCTCACTACAGAAGCCCTGATGTCCATGCGACATGCCGAAGCACGGGTTCTGGACGCCGCCGAACAACGCTACTCGTTGGATGGATTTTTGGTTTCTTAGTCATTGAAAATGGACCATAGTTTTTCTACTACCATCTGGTTTGTCTTGGGACTGCTACTAACTGTCCTCTCCGTTTTTCTTGCGCTGGGCGCAATGAAACTGGAGACCTTCTCCCGGGCACGTCTGCGCAAACTGCGCGAAACGCATAAAGACCTTGCGGAATCCCTTGAACAAATGCTTCCTGTCCTGCCGCGGCTACGCCTCTGCAACCACCTGGAATTGACGATTCTGGGAACTTCCGCAGTAGTCTGCCTGACCCGCTGGTATTTCCTCTGCGGTCTGCCAGCCGCCGCCAAATGGATCATCTTGGTGGTGCTTTTCCTGGGTGCCTACCTCATCACTCAGGTGCTCGACATCGCTATCTCCCTGCGCTACAGCGGTATTGTCCTCCAACTCGCCGGACGCCTTGCCCGCCTGACGCTCTATCCCTTCGCCTTTCTCGTCTATCCACTCAGCGCTTTCGAAAAGCGCATCCAAAATGCCGCAAACAATGCAGAAAATAACGCACAAGTTACTGCGGAAGACGAAATTCTATCATTGGTTGAAGAAGACGCTCAGGACCACCCTGATCTAGCTCCATCCGCCGCATCACCCGTCAACGACCTCGAAGTGGACGAAAAGCGGATGCTCAATGGCGTCATCAACCTGGACAAGACGCTCGTCCATGAAATCATGACACCGCGTGTGGACATTGATGCCATTGAGGAACAGACCTCCATCGCCGACGCAAAAAAGGCAATCTCAATTAGCGGGCATAGTCGTATTCCTTTGATTTCCAAAACAGTCGATGCAATTACTGGCATCCTGTATGCCAAAGATCTGCTGGATGAAGAACGACTGACCAAGGTCTCCTCGCTCAAAGAACTCGCCCATCCGCCGGTCTTCATCCCCGAAACCAAGAATGTCAGCGACCTCCTGGAAGAATTCCGCGCCAAGCACATCCACCTGGCGGTCGTTCTCGACGAATACGGCGGAACCGCCGGCATCGTCACCATTGAGGACATCCTGGAGGAGATTGTCGGTGAAATCCAAGACGAGTTCGACCGCGATGAGCCGCCGGCCGCACGCAATACCCCGCAATCTGACGGCTCGATGGTCGCCGACGCACGCATGACCATCTGGGAACTCAATCAACTCATGGACATGGAAATCTCCGAAGAAGAGGGATACGACACTCTGGGCGGCTATATTATGGCCACGGTAGGACGCATCCCCCAAACCGGCGAACACCTCGAGACCGAGGAGCTCTCAATCGACATCTTGGCCGCCTCGCCACGTCGTCTGGACAAGGTGAAAATCCGCCGCCGGAATAGTCCATCGGCAACCGCCGACACTTCAAAATCATGACTCACACCATCATCATCATCTCCGTGGTCCTGGCGATGCTCGCCTTGGAGCGAACGTTGGTTCTGACCATCACCCGCAATCTCAATTGCCAGAATTTCATCCGGCACCATTTTTGGCTGCACCCCAATGGCATATCCTGCCTGCGCATCCCCCAGGGTTTCATCGCCATCTGGATTGTATCCACTGGTCATTGGGGATGGGGCATCCTTTGGTTCTCATTTTGGATGATCACTGACTTGACCGATGGAACCATCGCACGAAACTGCGACCTCTCCACTGCCACGGGCGAATGGCTCGACCCCTTGGCTGACAAATGCATGACCTTCCCGCCGCTCTTCTATTTGGCGCTGGGCTCCAGCCCCAACGTCGTCTCTCCGCACCTCCCCATCGGCTGGGTGGCATTGTACTGCGCATTGGACGTCGTCGGGCAGTTTTCCCGCCTCTTCTGCAAGAAGAAAGCCGCCAATTCCTTTGGCAAAGCCAAAACCGCTCTGGTGACAATCCTGATTTCCGTCCTGGCATTCTATCAGTTCTGCCTCACCCAAAACCATCCGCTTTTCCCTCCGCTGACCTCATTGAACTCTCTTGTGGTCACTCGTCTGATGCAAGCCTGCACCATCTTGGCGTTCCTTTCCCTGTACTGCAAGATCATTCCCAGCCACTGGTATGCCAATAGCCTGACCTTCCTGAATTTCCTCTGCGGACTCTGCGCCATCGCCGTGGTCTGGGGACCGCATCACATCCCCAACCGCCACATCCTTGCCCTGATCTTGATCTTCATGGGGCAGTTCTTCGACCTCTTCGACGGACGAATGGCACGCAAATACGGCTCCACCAATCACGGGGCAATCTATGACGACATCGCTGACGGAACCAATTTCGGTCTGGCCAACGCCAGCATTGTTTTTGTCGGCCTGGCACGGAACCTGGCTCCCATTCCATCGGTCATAGCCATTGTCCTATCGGTGATTTACCTGGTTTGCGTCATCTATCGGCTCTATCGGTTCCTCAAGCCCACGCTGAATCTCCCGCGCGGAATCTTCCAGGGCCTGCCCTCCCCCGGCGGCGCATTGCTGGCTGGCGCGTGTGCCATTGCCGCTGCCCAGCTCAATTGCCAGATTGCAAGCTGGACGGCCGCGGCCATTGTTCTCCTCGCATCGTTGCTGATGATTTCCAATGTGCCCTACCGTCATTTCGGGCAGGATCTTTGGCCCTCGCTTCCCAAGGGCTTCCGCGTGATGCTCCTCATTCTCTGCATCGTCTTCATTTGCTTCGCTCTGGTCAAACGGGACTGGGCTGAGGCTTTCACCTGGTTCACTACCGGTCTCGCTTTTCTTTACGCATTTGGGGCCATCGCCCCTAAACGCTATTTGGAACAATTGCGCCAGCAGCAGCTCGCCGAGGCGGAAGACGAGTTGCCGACCAGCGAAACCACCCTGTCCACCCAGACTGAAATTTCCTCCAAGTAGCCGACGCTTTTCATATTGTTTAATAAGCTTAGAAATCGAACCACTCATAACTCAGGAGCCATGATGAAGAACTCCACTTTGCGCATTGTTTTGACAACGCTGGCCAGCACTTTGTTGTCGGTCGGTGCACAGGAGGCTTCTGCCGAGGGGAATGCCCCGGATTTGACGATGATGGATATCATCACCAAAGGCGGTGGAATCATGTATGTGCTGGTCGCTCTCTCGTTCGTGGCAGTAATGCTGATCATTTTCTATCTTTTGACCTTGCGGAAGAATATCCTATGCCCGCCCAAGTTCATTTCCCTGGCAAAAGATGCCGCTGAGCGGGGAGATGTCGAAGGTTTGGCGGAACTGGCCGCCGCTGAACCATCGCCCGCCGGACGCATTGTCAACGCGGCGTTGCTTTCCTTGCCGCAAGGCAGTGCGAAGGTCGAACTTGGCCAGCTCCAGGGAGCAATGGAGGATGAGGGATCGCGGCAGGTCGCCCTGCTATGGGCAAAAATTCAATACCTGATGGACATCGGAACGATCGCACCCATGATTGGGTTGCTTGGAACGGTCTGGGGAATGATGGTCTCCTTCACTGGACTCGACGCCGGCATCAGCCTGGCCAACAAGTCCGCCAGACTGACCAGCGGTGTCTCGCAAGCGATGTTCACCACCTTCGGCGGACTGATCGTCGGCATCCTTGCCATCGCCGCATACTCAGTGTTCCGTGGACGAATCAACCGCCTGACCAGTCACCTCGAAAGCCAGTGCGCCGCTTTGCTGCGAACCTTGACTGCGGCTTGCAAGTAATTTGCCCCACGTTCCGTCACCCAACGTAAACGGAGGCGACTATGGACTTCAAAAAAAAGTACCAAGAACATAACGCGGGCTTTCAGATGGCCCCGATGTTGGACATCATCTTCATCCTGCTGATCCATTTCATGGCGGCGACCATCTTTGCCCAATGGGACAACAAACTGGACATCAAGATCCCCACTGCCGCCAATGCCGTGGAAAATGATATCCGCCAATTTGGCGAGGTCATTCTCAACATCGATCGGGACGGCAAGGTGTTCATCAACAGCAACGAGGTTGACGAAGCCCAGCTGGTGGAACTGCTCAATGCCATTTCAACCGCTTACCGCGACCAGCCGTGCGTCATCCGACCGGACCGCGAGACCAGTTGCCAGCATCTTGTCCACATCCTCGACCTTTGCCGTGGCGCCAATGTCTGGAATGTCTCCATCGCCACCACCAAGCCAACCAGCCAAGAACTTCCGTCAGAATAAGTCCAACACCATGCGCAAGAAGTTCTTCCAAGGTATTCTTTGCATCTTCTGCGTGACCGCCGCCTGGCTTGCCTGGGCGGAGGATTTTGAGATGACTTCCACGCCGGATGACCTCTATACCTTCATCCAGGAACTTCATGCCCGGAACTATGACGACACCTTGCTGGACAAGGTTGAACTCTTCCTGAGACTCTACCCCGACCATGTCTATTCCGACCCGGTTCAGCAAATCAAAATCGCGGTCCTCAATCGCCATCAGCGCCACGCCGAAACCATCGATGCCATTCGCCATTATCTGAAGCAATACCCGAACTCGCCTCAGCGCGAGGCATACCTTCGCCTGGAAGGCGCATGCCGATTCAACCAGAAAGACTATGCCAAGGCGGCAGATTGCTTCCGCGAACTGATTGATACCACCAAGACGGAAATAATCCGGGAAGATGCCACCCTTGCGCTGGCCACCTGCCAGCGCGAACTCAAAAACGACACCGAAGCGCTTAAACTCTATCAAACCCTGGTTGCCTTGCCACTGGCAGACAAACATCCTTCCAGGCTCCAGGCGCGCGTACAATATATCAATATCCTCCAGAACGAAGGCAATCGGCGCGAGGCGCTGCAGCTCTGCCTGGAACTCTTGAATTTCAGCGCCACGCCACCTGCACTGCGCCATGCCATCCTCATCCAGGCCGCCAACCTGGCATACCTGCTTGGAGATGACTTGACGCTGGCGGAACGTCTCTACGCCACCTTCCTGGTGGAGGTTCCGCAGGATGCCAACGCTTCCGCCGCACTGCGCCAGCTTTGCTTCTGCAAGTTCCGACTCAAAAAATACGAGGAGTTCCTGGAATTGGCGCAGCGTTATCGCACTCAAGCGCCAGCCGCCGCAGGAGACCAGCAGCTCGACTTCGATACCATCGAGGCACTAATGAACTTGAATCGCCATCAGGAGGCATTACCTTTCCTCGCCAAAATCATCAACGCCCCGGAAAACGACGAGAATGTCCTGAAAAAAGCACGCTACTACGAATTTACCGCATTGGCCGCCCTGCAACGCGACGATGAGGTCCTCGCACGGGGAGACGCATTCCTCGAAGACTATCCCAATTTCCCCTACAAGACCGCCATCCTCCGCCAATTGGTCGTCACTTCCGCCAAAGCCCCCGAAGCCCGACCGCGTACCCGAGCTTACCTTGAAACGCTCCTTCCGCTTCTTGCAGGGGACCGCGAGACCGCATACCAATACGGCTTTCTGCTTGCCAAACTTTACGAGGCTGACAAATTGTGGACGCTGGCCGCCGACCTCCTGGAGAAACTCGCAAACGACGCGGATGCAACGCAACACCCCGCGATGCTGATGCGGGCGGCGCAGAATGCCGCCCAGATTCCAGACTTCAATCGCTCGAAACGACTGCTGGACGCAGTTCGTGCCATGCCTGACCTCACAGCGGAGAACTATGTGCTGTCATCGGAGATGCTCTATCAGTTTGCCAGCCATGCGGGCAAAGAGGACACGGCGTTTCAAACTGCCCGCGAGACGCTGGAAAAGACCAGCGGTCACGAGCGCACCGTATGGCTAACCCGCTTGGGCAACCATTTCCTCCAGGCGAAACAATACGACCAGGCCGCCAATTGCTATGGACAGGCATTGGCAATGCCGGAACTGCCCGGCGACGCACGAATGCGGCTGCTCCCCACGCAACTCCAGCTGTTGCTCGCCGGAAAGCGCACCGAGGAATTGTTCGCGCTGCTGCCCGAGTTTTTTGCCGCGACTCCACTGCCACTGTCTCCGCAGAGCTGCGAGGAACTGGCCGACTACTGTACCGCAAATCACCGCCTTGACCTTGCCAAGTCTGCCTGGGAACGACTGCTCCTGCAGTCTGACGCCACCGATGACCAGCAGCTGCACGCCACGCTGCGGCTGGCGGAACTCGAACTGCTTGGCGAACCCGAAAATGCCAAACCGCGTCTGGAGACGCTGATCAAGGAGTCTGAGCGCCTGGGCAACAGCGTCCCTGCCGACGCCTATGCCATCCTGGCGGAAATCTACTTGCGTGCCAAGGAATACGACTTGGCATTGATGAATGTGGACAGGGCGCTGGAAAAAGACCGTCCGGCGGTCTTCAACACCCGAACCGCCACACGTGCCTGGTGGGTCAAGGCGCAGTACCTCTACGAATGCCGGCACGACCTCGCCGCCGCCAAGTCCACCGCCGCCTTGGCCGGAATTCTCAAGACCGATGAAATCTATTCGCCACTGGCTCTGCAACTGACCATCCGAATTCTCCGCGAACAGCACCAGGACCGAGCCGCCGATGAAGAAGAGGCGAGGCTTCGTCAAAAATTCCCCGACTTCCATCAACCGCAATGACTCGATTCCGACACCGCAAAAAGGCGACTTTTTTCAAACTTTTCACAAAAATCAACCCCTAAAAGCAAAAAAAAGCATATTTTTTCTTTCCACAGGTGGCGAATTCCAAAGGAAAGACTAAAATATACTAATGCACATAAAGGATTCCGTTTTCTTGACCGACTGAAAGCCGGAATTTTTGAATTTTTCGTTCATCCTACCAAAACAAAAGATTATGGGCAATCCAAAACTGTTTATCCTCTCCGAGCAGATGAGGGGAACTGCGTTTTCCTTGACGTTGGACAAATATACTATCGGCAGATCCGATAGTTGTGACATCTGTATCGCAGACCCCACCATCAGCGGAAAACACTGTTCCCTCGTCAAACTGGATGACAACAGCTACGCGATTCGGGACGAAAATTCCACCAACGGAACCAAGGTCAACGACCAGCAGGTCTCCAACGAGGACTCCATTAAACTAAAGAATGGCGACCTCCTGCAAGTCGGTGGAATCGAGATTCTCTACGATGACATCCAAGGGGACCATACGGAAAGCCGCACCATCTCGGTCATCAACCTTGAGGACACCGGCACTGGCGAACTCAACAAGCCCCAGCTCAAGAACTTGGGAACAAAATTCGCCGCCAAACACAACAACTCCCTGCGTGAAAACCGTAGCCACACGGTCATCATCAATGTTATTCTGGTCGTGCTTGGCATTCTGGTGTTAGGTTTGCTTGCTTGGTTCTTCTTGCTCAAGAAGTAACGACAGAAGCCTCCTGAACTTGCCTGCAACCGTAGCCGTGCGCCTGATGATTGTCGTGCCAGACTGTCGTCAGGCGTTTTAAATTTGGCTCGCTATCTAAAATCCGATGAGCAATTCCCCCCGTCCCGACCATCAACCGCCGGCCTCCAAGCCTCCGCATGCCCCCGCGCCCCCTCCGGGCAAGCAGCCTCGTCCGCCAATTGCGATGTGGCAATACTTGTTTTGGCTGGCACTGCTGATTCTTGTCCCGTTGCTGGGTTATTACAGCCGGCATGGTAGAAAGCAGGTCACGGTGCTTACCCAGACGGAGTTCGAATTCCATCTCTGTCAGCAACATGTCCAGAAAGTGGTTCTTACTGACAGCGGCTCCGGTCTCATCCGCCAGCTCAATGGCATCTTCAAAGATGAAACGGACGCAGAGAGGCAGTTTACCACCCAGGTTATTTATTCGGATGCGTTGGATGCGCTTATCCGTCAATATGCCCGTAACTTCGAGGCACATTCGGAATCCAACACGTTCACCAACCTGGTGTACATGCTCCTGCCCACGGTGCTGCTGATCGCCTTCTTCTATTTTATATTCATCCGCCAGATGCGCGCCGCCGGTCCCGGTGGCATGACCTTCGGCAAATCCCGTGCGCGAAAGGTGGATCCCGGCAAGAATCCCACCACCTTCAAGGATGTCGCAGGTTGCGAGGAGGCCAAGGAGGAAATGCAGGAGTTCGTCGATTTCCTGAAAGACCCCCAGAGCTATTCCCGCCTCGGCGCGCATGTCCCCCACGGCGCCTTGCTCGTCGGTCCCCCCGGCACCGGAAAGACCCTCCTGGCCAAAGCCATCGCAGGCGAGTCCAACGCCGCGTTCTATTCCATCTCCGGTTCCGATTTCGTGGAAATGTTCGTCGGCGTCGGTGCCTCCCGAGTTCGCGATATGTTTGAGGAGGCGAAGAAAAACACACCCGCGCTGATTTTCATCGATGAAATCGACGCCGTTGGTCGTCAACGCGGCACCGGCATTGGCGGTGGGCATGACGAACGCGAACAGACGCTCAATGCGCTGCTGGTGGAAATGGACGGCTTTGACACCAACCAGGGGGTCATTGTCCTGGCCGCCACCAACCGCGCCGACGTCCTGGACTCCGCCTTGCTTCGTCCCGGCCGCTTTGACCGGCAGGTCGTGGTCCCGCTCCCGGATCTGCGCGGACGTCTTGCCATCCTCAAGGTCCATGCCCGCAAGACCAAACTGGCCGATGATGTGGATCTTCGCATCATCGCCCGCGCCACTGTCGGCTTCTCTGGTGCCGATCTGGCCAACCTGATCAACGAGGCCGCACTCCTGGCCACTCGACGCAAACTCGATGCCGTCGGAATGCTGGAACTGGAGGAGGCACGCGACAAGGTCAGCTGGGGGCGCGAACGCAAAAGCCACCGCATGGACGACAAGGAGAAGCGTCTCACCGCCTACCACGAAGGCGGCCACGCCCTCGTGGGGCTTTTCTGCCCCAATTCCACGCCATTGCACAAGATTACCATCATCCCGCGCGGCACTGCGTTGGGGGCCACGATGTACATTCCAGAAGGTGACATCAACGGATACACACGCAACGAGTTGCTGGATCGTATCGCCGTCTCTTTCGGCGGACGTGTCGCCGAGGAATTGGTGATGCAGGACATCTCCACCGGTGCCAGCCAGGACATCCATCAGGCCACCGACATCGCCCGCCAGATGGTCTGCAAGTGGGGCATGTCGGACAAGCTTGGCGCCATCGACTATGTCGGCCATGAGGAACATCTCTACCTGGGACGTGACATCACACGGACTGAGGGCTTCAGCCCCGAAACCGCACGTGAAATCGACCTCGAGATTCGCCGGATCATCGAGGAACAAAAGACCCGTGCCATGCAGATTCTAACCGAACACCGCGATCTGCTGGAAAAGCTCGCACAGGCTTTGTTGGAACGCGAAACCCTCACTGCCCACGAGGTTTACGAATTGCTTGAACTGCCCGAGCCGCCCTCTCGCCGGTCGCCCGCCGACCTGGCGCATGACTTCGATGACCCCATCGAGGAGGCTCTCCAGGCCACTCAAGATGCAGCGGAAGATGGCACTTCCGCGCCCAAAGACGAATCCCCCGCAACGGATGAGCCACCGATGGCACCGCCACCGATGCCGCCTCAGGACTAATCTCGCGTCCCGACCTGTCGTCCGTCGTCCGGCGTCTGACGTCCCGCCAGTCCACCAAATGACTCAGAAATCCGCCATCATCCTGCGACTTATTCTGCGGACCGGCGTTTTCCTGCTGGCCATTGGAGTACTCATCCGCGAGGCGTCCTGCCACCGTCGTCAACTATTGTCGCAACGCACTGAGGAAACGAGACATCCAGCCGTTTCTCCACATACTTATGCCTTTTTCGCTTTCGACACCCAATGTAGCCTCATGTTATGGGGGAATGAGGCTGTAACGGATTCCGCCGCCACTTCGGCCATTCAGCTGCTCAACCGACTTCACGCCACCCTTAACCGCTATGACGAAGACAGCGAGTTGGCGCACTTCAACGACGCGCCCGCCAATGAGCCATTCGCCTGCAGCGACCTCCTCTGGGAAGCCTTCACCGCCGCACAAGATGCCTATCGTCAGACGGAAGGCGTGTTCGACGTCACTGTCGGCCCGCTGATGGCCTTCTGGAAACAGACCGCCGCCACACCGGAACAGCTTCCCTCGCCAGAGAAGCTTGCGGAAGCAAAACAATGCATCGGGTTTGACAAACTGGTGCTGGATGAGGAGGCGCACGCCGTCACCAAGACAGTCGCAGGAATGTCCGTGGACTTTGGTGGTCTGGCCAAGGGCCTCGCGTTGGATCTGGTGCGGCCTCTGCTCGCTCAGCCAGGCATCACTCGCATGATGCTGGACTTTGGAGGCAATCTCTATCTCGACAGTCCAGACAACCTTCCGAATGCCGGTGAAGTCCGTATCAGTGACCCGCGGACGGGCGACCACCTCGTTGGTAAAATGCTGGGCAGTCTGACCGATGCCAACCATCGCTGTATCGCCACCAGTGCCAACTCCGAACGCCCGATCGCCATGGGCAAACGCTCCATCGGACATATCATGAATCCTTGGACAGGCATGCCTGCCGATGCCCTGGAGCAAGTGACCGCCGTCACTCCGCGCGGAGTGGACTCGGATGTCTTCTCGACAGCGGTTTTCATCGCTGGTCCCGAACTCGCCCGAAAACTGGTGGAAGAGTGTCCTGCTACCGGTTTCATTCTTCTTCCCCATGATGACATTCCTCAGGCTGTCGGTTCCGCAACTCTTAAAACGGAATAGCCAGTCCGGAAAAAAACAACTCAAATGTCTATTCCAGAATCCATTACATCCCTCTGCAATCTGCTGAAGAACTCCCGCAAGACCGTCGTGCTCACAGGAGCTGGCGTCTCCACCCTCTCTGGCATCCCCGACTTCCGCAGCGCCAACGGTCTCTACGCCCATGATTGGCATGGCATGCGCATCGAGGACATCCTCTCCCTGGAGGTCTTCCGCGCCCACCCGGAATACTTCTACGCACTCAAGATTTTCATCCAGCCCAATGACGCATACGCGCCCAGCATCGTCCATACCACGCTGGCGGAAATGCAGTCACGCGGTCTTGTCCAAGGCATCTTCACCCAGAACATCGACCGTCTGCACACCATCGCCGGAGCCACGGACGTTATCGAGCTCCATGGCAGCGCACAGCGCAACCACTGCCTCAAGTGCCACGCCATGTACCCGTTGGAGGCCATCCTGGACACTGCAACGAAAGGCGAAGTCCCGCATTGCCCGAAATGCGGCGGCGTCATCAAGCCGGACATCGTCTTCTACGGCGAGAACCTCGTCGAAGAAGACCTCAACCGCGCCTTTAACGACTTTGCGCACGCCGACTTGGCGCTGATTCTGGGCACCAGCCTCGTGGTCTATCCCGTGGCCGCTCTGCCCGAAGAGACCATCCGCCACGGCGGAAAAATCGTAATCGTCAATGCCCAGCCCACTCCGCTGGACCGCTATGCCGAACTGACCTTCACCGATTTGGCAAGTACCTTCCAGGCACTTCACGATTGGTTGACCGTCACACAGGAATAATTGTCTTGTTGCTGGAAAAAACGGCAAAAAGCGATTATATTATACTGTTTGCCTATCCTTTTCACTTTTGAAATCACCATAAATTCTGGAGATAACACAATGGCAACCAGTACTTTCCGTAACAAGAACAAGGTCCGTCCTCGCAAGACTGGCGCCGCCAAGCGCCGTCGGTGCCTGGTTCAGCGCCGCCGTCTGGTCGCGCTGGGCATGGATGAGGCCGTCGTCGAGAAGATGCCCATCGACCAGCTCCGCGCCAAGTTGAAGGAGCCCAAAAAGCTCCAGCGTGCCCTGGCGAAGGAAAAGGCCAAGGCTGAAGCGGCTGAAGCATAATTCAGTCACCGCCAAAGCGGTTTCCAAAAGCACGGGGTCACAAGCGGATTCCGTGCTTTTTTTGTTTCGCACTCACTGCAAATTCCATTCCGTCATTCCTGCGAATGTTGTGCCCCAAATGCCATTCCGTCGAGGACAAGGTGATTGACACCCGTGTCATGAACAACGGCGAGACCATCCGCCGACGCCGCCAGTGCCTCAACTGCAACTTCCGCTTCACCACCCACGAAACCATCATCCCCGTCAACATCACCACCATCATCAAACGGGATGGCCGACGCGAGGAGTTCAATCCAAACAAGTTGCGCGAAGGCATCCGGCTGGCATGCTGGAAACGAAACATCAGTACGGAAATTCTCGATGGAATCGTCGGGGACATCACCATCCGCCTGACCCTCCTCCCTCAGGATGAAATTCGTACCAGCGTCATTGGCGAAATGGTCATGGACGCACTCAAGAAAATCGACGAGGTCGCATACGTGCGCTTCGCCTCAGTCTATCGTCATTTCAAGGACGCAGACGCCTTTGTGAAGGAAATCACCCGTGAACTGCATTCCGAGGATGGCGGCGATACTTCCACAACATCCCCTGCTGACCAGGCGGAATGATTCGTTTCCAGCCCAATACACTGCTGATTTATGATCCGGCAAGCCAGACGGCAAGTCCGCTGGACCAGGAGGCGCTTCAATCGCGTCTGGAGAACGCCTTTGCGCAGTGCGGCAAAACCGACCCGCTCCTTCTGGAGACGCTTTTAGAAACGCTCCTGCGCCGTTTGGACCAGCCAGAACTCCCGCCACCCCAGACCACGATGGCGGACTTGACGCGGATGCTCTCACAAACGCTCCAGGACCTCGGCCAGCCAGAGGTCGCCCAGGCGTTTACCTGTTCGCATGGTAACGCTGAATGCGATTCCGCCGTTCAGACACAACCCGCACATGACGCCAAGCTCCCCTCGCTGTTACAGGAAACTCGGTATATTGCGACGGATAGCTGGAATTTGGCGCTGACTCCGGAACTTCAGATTCTGATTCAAAAACGCGTCCTCTCCCTGCAGCCGCTCTCGGAACTCCGTCGAGTGGTCACGGTGGAATGCCGCCCCAGTCGCCTCTATGACCTCCCGGTCAGTCCACGCACGGAATTGGAACTGCATCTGCTGCTTCCACAACTGGCGCAACAGACCGTGGATGTAATTCGCATGATGCAAAATGCGGTCCTGGCACGTTGGAATTTGCCGGCGGAACATGTCGCGCAGATTCATGTGCAAGAAATGAATGCGCTGGTGCAGGTCTCGTGCCCCAGCCGAACCGTCAAGGCACGTCAGCAATTCGGCGAGCAACTCCGTGCCGAATTTGAGTCGGCACTACGACAAGTGGCGACCTTCCCATTGTTCGTCGACTTCTGTGAATAATGAACTAACTAATTAATAATAAATAAGTTAGTTATATTTATGCAATTTTCATTCCCACCAGCCTCATTGCGTGAATTTGATCGGCAAATGGCCGACGAAGGCAATGGTGGCTTGGAAACTTTGATGTGCCTCGCCGGCCGGCGAGTCGCCGAGGCGGCGGAAGAAATCCGCCAGGCCCGTGGCGACCGCAAATGCGCAGTGCTTCTGGTCGGCAAAGGGAACAATGGAGGAGATTCCTTGGTTGCAGCCAGATTGCTCCATGCGGATGACTGGAATCTTCAAGTGGTGTTGGTTTGCCTCCCGCACGATCTTTCCGAACTTCCCAAGAGCATGTTCGCACTGCTTCCGGAAGCCATCCGACAATCCGCTGTCATTGCGGAAAAGAATCTACAACATATTGACACGAAAGATACTATAATTATCGATGGTCTCCTTGGCACCGGCTTCAACGGTCAAATGCCGCGCGAACCTCTTGCCAGCCTTATCCGCCAGGCCAACGCCTCGCACCGTCCCATTCTCGCCATCGACATACCCTCCGGACTCAATGGTGAGACCGGCGAGGCCGAACTTTGCATCCAAGCCACGGCAACTGTCTGCCTATGCGCAGTGAAAACCGGCTTGTTGGTCAACCAAGGCATAGCTTCTGCGGGACGGCTTATCCCTGCACCATTGCCAGGCCAGGAACTCCTTGCCGGCCTCCCTCACGGACCCGCCGTCTTTGGCAAAGCCGAGGCCCGAGAGCTGGTTCCGCAAATCGCCTTTGACGCCCACAAATTCCAGCGTGGGATGGTATCGGTCCTAGGCGGCTCCCGTCAATACGGTGGTGCCCCTCTGCTGTCCGGCACTGCCGCACTTCACGCCGGCGCCGGACTTGTGCAAGTCCTTCTCCCGCAGAACTGCGAGGTGTTCTGTGCGGCTCCTCAGGCTTTGATTGTCCAACGACTGCCGGATGACGGCGCTGGACACTTCACCGCCACCGCCCTCCCCGCACTTCAGACCGGCCTCGCCCGCAGCGCCGCCATCGCGGTCGGCCCCGGAATGACCAGTCATCCCGACATTCTCCCCGTACTTGCGGAGGTTCTCGGCATGGACAAGCCATTGGTCCTGGATGCCGATGCGCTGAATCTCCTGGCCACTTGCCCTGCTCTGCTGCATCCCAAACACGCTGCGGAAATCGTCCTCACCCCGCACACGGGAGAATTTGCACGGCTTCAGAAGGCCTTCGACTTGACGACAACCGGCGACCGCGCCCAAGATGCGCTGGCGCTGGCGCAACGCACCAGTTGCGTGGTGGTCCTCAAGGGTGCCCGCACCATCGTCGCCTCACCGGACGGTTCTTTTTCCTATAATCTCAGTGGTTGTCCGGCGCTGGCGACCGCCGGAAGCGGCGACATCCTCACCGGCGTGATTGCGGCTTTGTTGGCCAATGGTCTTCCGTCCTACGATGCCGCACGGCTTGGCGTCTGGCTTCACGGTGCCGCCGCCGAACGCGCCACTCGCCCCGGCTCCCCCGTCGGCATCATCGCCGACGACCTCCCCCGCCTCATCGCCACCACCCTGGCGGAGTTGTACTGACCACGCCAGACGACGGACGACAGACGACTGGCGGGATCGCGTCCCTTTCATTCAACATAAAACCTCCTCAATAAAAGCACCACCATGTCTCTATCCAATCTACTGTCCCGCATTCGTCTGCCGGAGCGCATCGCCATCGGCTTGGTCATCGGCGCCATTCTGGGGAGGATATGCCCCAACGCCTACTGGATTGGCACCTTGGGAAGCCTCTTCGTCGGGGCATTGAAGTCCATCGCGCCGGTCCTGGTCTTCTTCCTGATCATCGCCGCGCTCTCCAAGAGCAGCACCGGCTTTGACCGACGCTTCGGCTTTGTCATCTTCGAGTATATGCTCTCCACCTTTCTGGCGGCACTTCTGGCGGTCTGTGCGTGCTTCCTCTTCCCCATCCACATCTCGCTGGTCAGCAAGGAGGTCGTTCAAAGCGCCCCCAGCGGCGTCTGGGAAGTCCTGGAGAAGCAACTTCTCGGCATGGTCTCCAATCCCATACAGGCACTTGCCGACGCCAATTACATCGCCGTGCTCTTCTGGGCCGTCGTCATCGGAATCCTCGCCAAAAAGCTCGCCTCCGAGCACACCAAGACGATGCTCAGCGAACTCTCCAGCGTCATCAGCCAGGTCGTGACCTGGATCATCAGCCTGGCGCCCTTCGGCATCCTCGGACTCGTCTTCAGTAGCGTCGCCGAAAGCGGGCTGGACATCTTCAAGGAATACGGCCAACTCCTGCTCCTGCTGGTCGGCTGCATGCTCATCACCTCGCTCATCATTAATCCGCTGCTGGTATTCATCATTCTCCGGCGCAATCCATACCCGCTGCTCTTCCGATGCCTCCGCGAAAGCGCTGTCACCGCATTCTTCACGCGTTCTTCCGCCGCTAACATCCCTGTCAATATGCGTCTGTGCGAACGGCTGGGCCTGGACAAGGACTTCTACTCGGTCTCCATCCCCCTGGGTGCCACCATCAACATGGATGGTGCGGCGGTCACCATCACCGTGATGACGCTCGCCGCCGCCTACACCACCGGCGTGGAGATGACCATTCCCCAAGCCCTGCTTCTCTCCGTCCTGGGGACCGTCGCCGCCTGCGGAGCCTCCGGCGTGGCCGGTGGTTCGCTGCTACTGATTCCCATGGCGTGCTCCATCTTCGGCATTCCGTCTGACACCGCGATGCAAGTGGTCGGAGTCGGCTTTGTCATCGGAGTTGTACAGGACTCGGTCGAGACCGCCCTCAACTCCTCCGGCGATGCGCTCTTCACCGCCACCGCCGAGTACGCCCATTGGCGCAAAATCGGCAAGAGCCTCCCCAAATTCCTGGGCGGGACAACTGAAACTCTGGCGTAACCAGTGCCCCTAACGCACATATCGGCTGGATGACCGCCATTCGTGGGAACGCCCCGCTTCATCGCGCCAACGCACTTCCCAACGATAATAGCCCCGTTGTTCCGGAACGAACTCCAACCGCAAAGCGCCATTCGGCAAACGCCTTGCTTTCCCCGACCATTCCGGCATGCGGTTGCCATTATGCAATATACTGACTTGCAACGAATTGTTTGCAACACTGCCAGCGCCATCCGGCCATCGGACAACGCAACGGATGCGGTCGCCGCGAAGCCAAAAGCGCAGCAGTCGCCAAGGGAATTTTCGGGGGGGCTTTGCCCAGGCTGCCTGAAGTCGTGGCTCGCCACCCGCTGGGGGAACCGCTGGCTCGGATATGACTTTCTCATGCAGCACCGGCAGCCAGTTGTCGGCGAACTCCTGACGCAACTGGAAGGTGATGAAGCCATCTGCCCCGCATTTGCGTGCATCTGCGATTTGCGCCATCAAGTCCTCAGGTGTAGGAGTCATATAATTGGCCAGACCAGTGTAGATGGGAACTCGCCCATCCACAACACGGAGTTGCTGGCGCAGCCAGGCCCCCGCCTCCCAGACGTCTTTGCTGTAGTTCATCGGGCACAGTGCATCGACGATGCCCTCCGTCACCCAGGCCTCGGCATCCTGCGCAATGCCCTCGCGAGCGCCAGGCCAGTAGCCATAGACCGCCGCCGTGAGCTGAAGCTCAGGCCGAAGCGGCTTGACCGCATCGTGGATCATCCGTACCAGCGCGGTGATAGTATCCCTCCGCCATTGCCGGAACGCCGCGAAATCCTTCCCGCCCGCCTGACAGTCCTCTGGCCAGTGCACAACCGACCGCCCCAACGACTGTTCGAATGCCTCACGTGCCGAAGGGCTGAAGTCGTATTTGCTGCCAGGGTACCGAATGTAGTCCAGATGCAGACCGTCCACAGGATAACGGCTGACCACCTCGGTTGCCAAGTCCTTTAGCAATATTTGATTTGCAGGAAGATGGGGAGCCAGATAGGTGGATTCTTCACCAGCCGAATCCAATTGCAGACGACCTTCTTCTCCCAATTGAAGTTTCACGCGTTCCTGCGTGCGATGGCCAAGATTGCACACGACAATCCAAACATGTAGTTGAATGCCGTATTTCCGGCAGGCGTCCAGGCATTCCTGAAGACGGTCGTGGCAATTGCCGTCAGAATCATATAGGCTGGGATGCGGTTCCACCACACTGCTTGGATAGTCCGCACATCCCGCCCAGGCAAAATTGGCGAAAAGCGCATTGTAGCCATTCTCGGCAAGCGCTTTGACCGTCGCATCCCATCCGCGTTTGTCCTCAATGCCTGACGGGGAATGGATCCATGCGCCACGCATTTCGCCTGCCGTCAACCACCATGAAGTCCAGAAGAAAATGAAAAAAATTATATTTAATTTATTCATTATATAATAAATCATTATTAAAACACAATTTTCACAATCGGGACTGTCGTTGCCAGTGCTTCTGCATCCAGCCCGAATACATGCAAGTCCTTACGTCCCAAGAGGGCATGCGATGGCATCACTTCCACCTTTGCGTCAAGTGCCTGACCGTTATTGAGCAATGTCACTGCCTTCGGCATTTGGTCACATGGCAACTCGAATCCGGAGGCCAGAAGTCCGTCGGGGAAATGCACATAGAGCGTCCCGTCCGGTTTTCGGGTAAAGGTGGCACCGCCGCTGGGTTCATTAAATGCAAATGCTTCCGCATCAAACGATTCCTTCACAACCTTGAACCACTTGCCAAGCTTTCGGAGAACATCGGAGGCCTCAGCGGGAATCGTGCCGTCCGGCTTAGGGCCGACATTCAGCAGGAAATTTCCGCCATGCGAAAGTATCTTGTCGATGTTTCGTTCAAGCGCCACCGGCGTGTAGTAGTCTTCGTTTGTTCGGTATCCCCACGAGCAGCGCCCCACCGAGTCGCATGCCTCAGTCGGCCGCGTAAATCCTGTCCCAGGAGGAATCTCCCGTTCCGGAGTCGAATAGTCGCCAGGTCCATATCCACGGTCGTTGATGAGGCAGCCCGGCTGGAGACGCCGGATGGTCTCGTTGAGTTGCGGAAAACTCATCTCCTGCGGGATGTCCCAGAAGAATTCCGCGATATCACCGTAATTGGAACACAGCTCAATCACCTGCTGCTGAACAAAATCGATGTATTTCAGCAAGTCCGGCTGATCGCCGGGGTTCGGCTGTGGCAATTGATGGTGACGCCCGAAGTTCAGCGAATTGGGGTGATGCCAGTCCGGACAGGAATAGTAGAGTCCTAAACGGATGCCCCGCCGCTGGCAGGCCGCCGCCAGTTTTGCCAGAACATCTTGATGATAGGGAGTATTGATGATATTGTAATCCGTTTGCTTCGTGTCCCACATGCAAAAGCCGTCATGGTGCTTCGCAGTGAAGCAGAGATAGCTCATCCCCGCCTCTTCGCAGAGATCCAGCCATGCGTCCGGATTGAAATGCACGGGATTGAAACGCTCCGCCAGACGAACATACTCCGCCTTCGGGACAGCACGGCGCCACTGCAATTGCTCATGCCAGCCCTCCACGGAATAGATGCCCCAGTGGACAAACATCCCCAGACGTTCCTGGAAAAACCAATCCCGCTGATCGTGAAATCGAAAATCCATGATGAAAATGTGTCAGTGGTTTCAGTAAACAGAATTAATATAGCACAATAAGCCCCCATAGGTTCCTTTTTTGTTTGACGACGACTTGCAACTGTCTAATTGGCTCTATATTATCTTTGTGTATTGCAAGGCAATTACGCCATCCTCTGTCCCACCCTGCTGTTGTCAACCTAGGGGAGAAATCCGAATGCGACCATACTTCATTGTATTTCCTGCCGTTATCTTTGGCGTCCTTTTCGCCTCCGAACTGCCATTCGACTATCAGAGCACCCTGCTGGAGGAGACACCGAACTACCGCGTTTACCACGTGACCTACGATTCGCCAGAGGCGCCTTTCTGGAAAGAGGCCAAGCAGGTCAAGGCATTCTATTTCGAACCCAAAAATCTGCCGGAAGGCGGCGTGCCCGCCGTGCTGTGCATGCATATTTTGGGCGGCGGCGGACACCTCACGCGCTTCATCGCTGGCTATTTCGCGGAACACGGCATGCCCGCGCTGATGCCACAGATGCCACTCTTCCTGGAACGCAGACCTCCAGGAAGCCTCGCAAGCATCCTTCAAGGGGACGACGGAATCCGCTACCTCATCGCGACATTCCGCGCCGTCCCCGGAGATGTGAAGCGAAGCGTGGACTTCCTTGCCTCGCGCCCTGGAGTCGACCCTGGCCGACTGAATCTCATCGGCACCAGCCTGGGCGGCATCCTCGGAGTCTCCACTGTCGCACATGACCCAAGGCTGGACAAGGCGGTCTTCCTGCTGGCCGGCGGAAATCTCCAGACCATCTTGCAGGGCAATAACCGAGAGGCGACGCCCATCCGCACCGCCATCCAGAACGCCACGTCTGAACAGTATGCGGAAATCACGCGCCTCCTCGACTACCTGGAGCCCCTCAACTGCGCCCCCGCTCTCGCCGCCAAGGCTGCCGAGGGCAAACTGAGGATGTATAATGCGGGCGAGGATCAAATTGTCCCCGCCGACTGTTCGAACGCCCTTGCCGAAGCCCTTGGGTTAATTCCCGGCGAAACCCACGTCATCTTCCCCAATGTCGGACACGACACCGATGTCATCGCGCGGCTCCCGCAGGTCCTCGAAGACTCCCTCGCCTTCTTTGGCGGCGACCAGCGCGTCGTGGCAGCCGCCACCGATGCCGAGGCCGCAAAATTGAGCGCGATGATGACCTCCATCAAGCAACTGCTCAACGGCGGTCCTGCCGACGCCACCCGGACCGCACGCATCGCACTGCGCTTCTCCGTGCTGGAGAATGACTCCGAAAAGATGTCTGGTCGTATTCAGTTGACCCTCGCCAATGGCAAGTTCCAACTCCAATTGGACGCAGGACAGGGGCTGGCTGGCTTCCAGCGCCTCGCCGTTGGCTTCGGCGACCTCCCATGGGTCGTCACTCCCAACGGCTCGATTTTCCAAGGCGACAAGTCCTCTCCCCTCGCGCCTGCCAAACTTCTGCCGGACAAATTCCACCTCTACCGCAAGATGGTCACCGCCCTTCTCAGCCAAGTTGCAACCACCGGCTCTCTGGATACGCTGAAGAAATTGATTCAACTGGAGGCGTCATTCCAGGGAACAGACAAACGCACTTTCGTGGCAGATGCCGAAGGCTGCCATGTGGAAATCCTGCTTGCCAAAAAGCACGACGTGCCCGAAAATCTCCGCGTCACCTACGGCAAGACACTGGTCGCCGTACACTTCGACCAGTGGGAGGATGCCGACAACCTCACCGAGACAGACTTTACGCCACCAACCGAAGCGCCTTACAGCCAAACCGTCAACTCGGAACAACTCGTCCTCGCCCTCCGACAAGTCATCCAACGTGTCTGGGAAGAAGCCACCGAGGGCCATGCGGCTTACCACAGCCCGCTCTGCACCGCCGATCGTATCCTGCGCTTTGAGAAAGGTCTGCGCATCGAGCGCACAGGCGAGTTCCCCGTACTCATCTTCGCGGGAACGCCAGAGGAGATCGGCCGCCAGCACGGTCAGCTTTGCAAGGCGGAAATCAAGCGTAGCTACGCATGTCTCCGGCTGGTCGCCGGCGGATACCTTCTCCTGAAGAACGAATGGTTCTACGACACCATTCAGGAAGCACAGAAACGCACGCTCTTCGCCACCCCGGAACGTTATCTGACCGAACTTGATGCCATGAGCCAGTCCGCCGGACTCACCGCCGCGCAGGGCCGCGAAATCGGCTTTTTCCCCGAACTCTTCCATTGTTCGGGAATCGCCGCGCGCGGCAAAGCCACAGTTGGCGGTCAAGTCGTCCATGCCCGCGTGCTGGATTACATGAAGGACATCGGCTTGCAATCCTCCGCACAGATTCAAGTTTACCTGCCTGATGGACTGTTACCGTGGATCACTGTTGGCTTCGCCGGATTCAACGGCACGGTCACCGCAATGAACGCGGCGGGATTGGCCATCGGCGAAATGGGCGGCAGAGGCGAAGGGAATTGGGACGGCCTGCCGATGAGCTATCTCCTTCGCCGCATCATGGAAGAATGTCATACCGTCGCCGAGGCACGCGAAATGATTGCCAGCACGCCTTTAACCTGCGAATACTACTATGTCATCTCCGACCGTTCAGGCGACCTGCTTGCTGTCGAAACCCGCGCAGGCGAACCGCCGACCTTCCTGGCCCCCGGCGAAAGCCACCCATTGCTTCAGGAGGCGTTCAAGGACATCGCCTGGATCACGGCCCCCAGCCGACAGCCCGCACTCTGCGAACGCCTCCACCAGTTCTACGGCAAAATTGACGCCGAGACGATGAAGCAAGTCATCCTGCGACCCGTCGCCATGGCCTCCAATCTCCATGACGCGATTTTCCTGCCCGAAACTCTCGACCTTCATTTCGCCTACGCCGATGCCACCCGCCCCGGCTGCGACTGTCCCTATCATCGCCTCAACCTGAACGAGTTGATTCAATATTATCAAGAGCATTCGAAGACGAACCAGACACCGTAGGAATAATGAAAAAAAGGAACCGGCGTGCGCTGGGCGTGCGCCGATTCCTTTGATGTTATCTATTACCCTTAGTCCTATTTGATGTCCACGTCAAGACCAGTGGACTTGTTGAAGGTGTTGAAGGCGCTGAGAGCCGCAGCGACCTCAATGGCGCCGGAGATTTCCTCGTCGGTAACGCCAATCATCTTGGCGCTCTTGATATGCGCGCTCACGCAGTATTCGCAGCCGTTGGCCGCGCTGACCGCAATGGCGATGAGTTCTTTGGTCTTGGGATCCAGGTTGTTCCCTGCCGCTGCCGCCATCTGACTGACCGCATTCAGGAAGTTTCCACTACGCCCCATCGCCTGGAAGACCTGCGGGAGCATCCCGCCGAAATTCTTCTCCAAGGCTTCCTGCGTACGGACGGCCTTTTCATCTCCCGTCTTGTTGTAGAGTTTGATCCACGCCATGTTTGATTTCTCCTTTGAGGTTGGTGATTAAGAAACAGAATGTAATTCCGCCAACACCGCTTGTGCGGCAGTCGCGGGGTCAGGTGCGGCCACAATGGGTCGTCCGACAATGATGTAATTGGCGCCTGCCGCAGCCGCCTGGGCAGGTGTCATGATACGCTTCTGGTCGCCGGCGGCGGCACCTGCAGGGCGAATGCCCGGCACCAGAGTGAGGAAATTCGGACCGAACTCCCGTCGAAGCATCGGCAATTCGAGTGCGGAGCAAACCACTCCGGGCAATCCAGCCGCCTGCGTTAGCCTGGCCAGACGCAGGACCTGCTCGGCGGGCGTTGCCTGGATGCCAAGAGCCTGAAGTTGCTCTGCGTCCATGCTGGTGAGAACAGTGACGGCAATGACAGTCTTTCCGGTCTCACGACCAGCCTCCGCCGCAGCCGCCAGCATGGCAGGACCACCCGAGGCATGGACATTGATGATATCCGCACCAATCAGTGCCGCCGACCGAATGGCCTGTGCGACCGTATTGGGGATATCGTGGAACTTCATGTCCAGGAACACTTTGCGCCCACACGACTTGAGTTCCTTCAACACCATTGGTCCGTAATGGGTGAATAGTTGTTTTCCGACCTTGTACCATTCCACCTGGTCCCCCAGCCGATCCACCAACTCCAACGCGAGGTTCAATTCTGGCACATCGAGCGCCACCATCAAACGAGTTTCGTCAATCATCTTCGGTTGTCTCTGCATTCGAATCATCTGTGGCACTCTCGTCCACGGCATCGGGAAACCTTCCGGCTTGTTCATTCAACTCCTTTGCATCCATGAATCTATTAAAAAGAAGAAGGAGCTGAAAGGAAAGAAAGACTTGACCGGCCAGCATTGTCAAGGAAAGCCAGGTGATGACAGTGCCGATCCAACTGTGGAAAGGCAGCATAAACTGGAACTCCAGCATCTGAGAGATCACCCGCCAGTTCAGTTCGGACATATGGAACAGCTCGCTCCAGAAGCGCGTGCCGCCAAGCATCACCGAAAACACCGGCACCAAGACAAAATAGAGCAATCCACGCGCGGCGAAAGACCACCTGCGCACAAACTGCGGCGTTCCGCCGAAACAGACGCACAGCACCCGCAGATGCAATGCGAAAAGCAGCACCATTGCGAACATTGCAACCAGTGAAACACCCTGCAACAACGCGAAATAGCGCATCAGACCATACGAGAGGCTCGCCGCAGAATTCCGCCAAACCCATATCGGTGAAAGACCGAAACTGATTAGCGCCGCCGTTTTCAATGCGAGGTCACTGGGGCGTTTCCGCAAAAAAACATGCTGCTTCGAGCATACTTCGTCCGTGAACAACTCAGATGGCAGTTGCGGCTCCAGGCAGAAAGCCGAGGCAAACAACACCCCCGTGATGAGAATCGGCCACCACTGGAGTGCAAACATCGCTCCGCCATGCAACCGCAACTGGACAAGGAAGGCCAACGCCATGACCATCCCGAGGAAGTGCAGCATGAGAAATGACCAGTATCTCCTCATAGACTGCGTGATTTGTATTCGGTGCTCACAATTCGTCCAAATACCTGGCGTATTGCAGACCACTCATCAGCAAGTCCAGTTCATCGGGTTCATCGAATTCCATCCGGAAGAGCCAATTCGCCCGATAATCCTTGAAAAGCAATGTTGGATCATCCAAGACTTCCTGGTTGACCTCCAGCACGCGTCCCGTCAAGGGGCACCTCACCTGCTTTTTCCGCAGACCGGTATGCAGCAGAATGACTGGCACATCGATTTCAAGTTCATCGTCCTCCAAAGGCAGGTCGATATTCTCGATGTTGGCCAATTCCTCCACGAGGTAGTCAGTGATGCCAACTTTGGCATAATGCTTTTCTGCACGATTCGACTCAACATACACCCAAACATGGCTCCGGCTGTAAGACATGTCATCGGAATACTCCTGTTCTACAACCGGCTTGACAGGCTGACGCACGGTACTGGGACGACCAGCCCCACGTTTGGTCGGGGCGCCACCTGACGATGGTTTAGAAGAGGCAGTCTGCGATTTGGCATCCTTGCCACCAGCAGACTTGGGTGCCTTCTGCGGCGCATCGGAATCTTTAGCAAGTTTTTCCGAAACAACTTTCGCCGTTTT
Source organism: Victivallales bacterium (assembly GCA_017617415.1). Taxonomy (GTDB): domain Bacteria; phylum Verrucomicrobiota; class Lentisphaeria; order Oligosphaerales; family Oligosphaeraceae; genus RGIG1601. Next base: position 24,621 of record JAFZWH010000079.1, read on the forward strand.
CTCCACAGGGGGAGAAGGAATCCTTCCACCACGTGATGCCACCACCGGGGCGACAGATGTTTCCGGCTTCTTCGCAGCCGCCTTTGCAGGAGCAACGGCCTTCTTTGCAACGGCCTTCGCAGGAACAGGAGCCTTCTTCGGTGCAGACTTCGCAGGCGCAGTTGCCTTCTTAGCAGAAGCGACGGGCTTCTTAGCAGGAGCCTTTGCGGGAGCAACAGGCTTCTTCACGGCGGCTTTCACGGGAGCTTTCGCAGGAGCCACGGATTTCTTCACAACAGGCTTTTTTGCAGGAGCAACGGCCTTCTTCGCGGGAGCAACGGCCTTCTTCGCGGGAGCAGCCTTGTTCGCGGGAGCAGCCTTGGCCTCGGGCTTCTGCGCAGGCGCGGCCTTCTTCGCGGGAGC
>JAFZWH010000080.1 GCA_017617415.1 Victivallales bacterium
AGGTCCCGCCAGTCAGGTCTCAGGTCTATGGTCCCGCTTAACCTTTAAACTTCTCACTCAGTTTGGAGGCGGAACCTTGGTCAAGGAAAGTAGTGCAATCCGGGTGGTTACGCAGAATAGAAGCCGCGACCATGTTGGTCACTGGCCCCTCCAGCGCCTGCTGGACAGCCCACGCCTTTCGTTCATCCGGCACGGTATTGATAATCGCCTTGGATTTCATGATCTGCTTGCAGCTCATGGAGATGGCCTGTTTCGGGACATCCTCCAGCGTGGGGAACCACCCCTCGCCGAGCTGCTGCTTGCGACAACGTTCCTCCAGGGTGATGACCAGGTAGGGCTTCTCGGTCTCCAGGTCGGCGGGCGGGTCGTTGAAGGCGATATGGCCATTCTCGCCGATGCCGATGAATGCGACATCCGTGGGGTATTTGGCAATCAGCTCACCAAGTTTGGCGGTGGTCGCTTCGGGATCCGGCGCCGAGCCGTTCACGGGGTAGAAGGCCGCCGGCGGCACCGGCAACTTGGAGACGAAGCGCTCCCAGAGGTACTTGCGGAAGCCGGCAGGATGATCCACAGGCAATCCGATATACTCGTCCAGGTGGAAGATACGGATTCGGCTCCAGTCGATGTCCTTCTCCTGAAGAAGCGCGGCCAGCATCTCGAATTGGCTGGCGCCAGTCGCCAAGATGATGTTCACCTCGCTCTTCTTCGACAGTGCATCGCGGATCTTCTCGGCGCCCAGCTTCGCGGCCGCGGCACCCAGCTCAAACTTGTCTTTGCAAATTTTGACCTGCATTGAGTAACTCCTGTACATGGCGGCAAAGCACCGCCTGAGGTAATTGTAAAATATAGGTACTATAACCCAATTTTGGAAATGCCTACCCTATCTCAGCGGAGAAAAGGCGACAGATTTGGCGTGTCCAGATGGCCATCCGGCTCATCCCCTGCGAACTCGTCTTCTTCCTCGAACTCGTCATCGTCGCCAAACATGTCGTTAAAATCCTCAGTCAGAGCATCAAAATCGTCCAGGAAGAATTTGCCGTAGCCGGCAAGCGGGATGATGGGAAAGTCGTCTGGGTCTTCCGGTTCCGCCGGCGTGCCGTCATATTGGAACACCTCCGTTTCATCTTCGCACCAGATTTCCTGTGCGGAGAGATTGAGGACCCAAATGGGCAGATTGTCCTCGCGGAAATCCGTCGCTTCGGCAAGCCTCGTGGCATCCGCCAAAATGATGATGTGCTCCTCCTCGCCGGTGACCCGTGCCCAAGTGCAGTGCCCCTCCAAGAAGCCGAATTCCCAATGTCCGAAATTCAATGTAAACTGATGATCGACATAGAAATCCATCCAGTGTCGGACAATTGCCACCGTCGCTGGGGGAAGTTTCTCTAAATCCATGGAAAGCATCGGCACGCCGACCATCATGGCAATCAAATGGCGTGCGATGTTCTCCGGCTTCTCGTCCTCCGCCCAATACGCGGGATCGGCATGCACGGGCACGCCGTCGCCCACGCACAGCCGAATCTGCACACAGCGTTCGAAATTGAGGATGTAGTCAAAGGGTGCGTCCGCTGCGCGGAATTGCGTGGCATACGGGAGCATCTGCGGCGTGTCGTAGCCTTGACGGAACTCGATGAGCGCATTATCCCCTGCCACGTTCTGACGGATGGCGCCGCTGATGGCCTGGACCAGCCGCATCGAAGCGCGGCCGTTCGGGTTGTGCGGGTCGTTGGGCACCACGTCCACGAAATCCACCTTTAGTCCATCCAGGCCGTTCTCTGCCACCAGTTCGCCCAGCCGATGGGCAATTTCGCGGCCGACCTCCTCGTGACGGGCGTCGAATTTCCGGCAGTTGTTCTCCAGCGCAAGCGACGTCAGGGCCTCTGGATGTTCGGCAAACCGCTTGGAGCGGATGCCCCACAGCATCGCGGTAGTCCACAACAAGTACTTCATTCCCAAAGCCTGAACACGTTTCACATGGGAGGGCATATCGGGGAATTTCGTGGCATCCACTTGCCAGTCGCCGATGTCCTGGTACCAGGCGGGCAATGTCTCTGGCGTGACGCGCTTGTATTCCGGGTAGCACCACCCGTCGTCCACGATGAGCGTGTGGAAGCCGAGATTCGCCGCAAGCGGCGCAGTCCGCTCCACCCATGCGGCGTCCACCGCGCCATGTACTGCATACCAAGTACAATAGACTGGTTTCCAGGCATCTTCTGGGAACCCCGGCACATCCGGCAATACCTCTTCACGAGCCTCGCCGACAGCGTCCATCCATTGGATTGGACGCCGGTCGAGCAAAAGATGAATCGTACCGGTCTCCTCGCAACAGGCGATTTCGATGGTGACATCGTAGGTGCAGGCGGCCTGATTGACCTCAGCGTAGATACGCGTGTCGTCCACCAGGTCATCCATCCCGAAGGTCAGGCGGTTTTCGCCCGCTCGGTTGAAGAAGCTGCACAGCGAGAAGCCGCTCTGGGCACCACAGAGGAGCTCAAAAGTCCAGGAGAGGCGGTTGCAGACGCCCTCGGTCTTCGGCAGCCAGTACTGCTGGATGTCCACCAGCGGAACAGAGAACTTCACCGTACAGAGACCATCTCCACCCGGCAGGGGCAGCTCCAGACGTTCACGCTCTTCCTGGAACTCCAGCGGCGAGCATTCGGCTTGATTGAAAAAAACGTGGATTTTCATGACATTGACAAAGTTGGAAGACCAAAGAAAAGCCGAAGCGGCTTTGCTTTTTAATCATTGTTGTACAGTAGTACTTTTCAATATAATCGCTAAAGTGCGTCATCATCATCGTAACATGCCTTAAACTCGTTTCGCGTCCCATTTTTCTCTATTTCCTTTCCACCTCCGAAGTTTTTTCCTTCGGGGTGCTATATTGAGTTTCACTGCTGTCCGGAAAAAACTGTGCCTTGCGTTACGCGCGACAGCAGCAAGGCAAGGTTGTTGGGAGGGCGATTTTTAACCCGCCGTCATCGGCAACGTTTTTTCTGCATACGCGCATGCGCGATCAGATAGGGAGGCATGCCCCCACCCCCTACGACAGTAATGTAATGCGGTTTTCGCTCGATTGCAAGTCCGATGACGGGAAAGGAAACGGAATCTTAGTTTTCCTATCATTTTTGCCGTGGGACGGTAGTTTTACCGGACAGCAGTGATTGAGTTTTGATAGTCATCTAACCACCACCAATACCAACCTCCTCCACTTTCTATGCGTTCATTTTCCTTCCTCGCCGCCCTGCTCTGTTGTGCCACAGTCGCCTTCTGCGCTCCCGTGCGCACCATCACCTACTTTGACGGCACCACGCTTGGCCCCTGGGAGGTGGACCACTCCTTCCCCGACCTCTACAAGAACTTCACCTACAACGAAATCAAGATTGACTCCGAGGCGAAGGCACTGGACTGGCGGGCACTGCGCAAACAAGGCGAACCCTCCTCCGTTGACCTCAAAATGCGCCGCTGCGGCTTCATTCCCGCCCAGCGCGTGGTGGTGCGACTGCGCAATCTTGGCGACGCCCCGGAGAAGTTCCAGCTCATCCTCCACGACAGCTTCGAGTACGGTCCCGGCTACGGATGGGGAGCATATTGGGGCTTCCCGATGTCCGAGGAGGTCCCCAACGACGGCGAATGGCACGAGATCGCCTTCGACTACTCGCCGGATGGACTGATCGTTTACAACGCCAACTACCCGTCGGTCATCACGCCTGTGCAGAATTTTCTCCTCGGAGTTCCCGATGTGCCGACAGGACGCGTCGTTCACCTGCAGATCGCGGAGATTCGCGGCGAGGATGACGTCTTGCCGGAAGGCACTCTTGCTGAAGAGTTCAAGATTGAGGGCGAGCTGAAGTGCGGTGAGGAGTTCACACTGCCCCGCCAGAAGGTCGCCTTCGAGGGACGCGTTCCGCTGGACAACAACGCATGGCTTGAACTCCGCAGAATCGATGCGCCGGCGGACGAGACACCGACCGTCATTCCCCTGGAATACATCATCCGCAAGGACACCGAATGGCGCATCAGCGCACAGGATCTTCGCACACCATACTATCTGCTGGATGGAGAATATGAAATCACCCTCCATTGCGGCGAATGCGTGCCAGCAAGCGCCACCCTTCGCAAGCACATCGCGGGTCGTCAAAACCTGTCCCTCGCCCCCACTGCGGTCAAGGAGTTCGGCGGGCGCCCGACGATGCACGTGAATGGTGCGCCCTACCCCGGCATCATGCGCGCCACCTACGCGCCAGGTCCTAAGGGCTTCGCGGCCTTCACCGCCGCCGGCGTACAACTCCTGGGCTTTAGCACCACCCCCACCGAAAGCGGCTACTCCCTCGCGCAAATCTGCGAAATCGCCCCCGGCGACTACGACTACAGCGAGTTCGACCGACGCGCACGCATGGCGCTGGAGACCAACCCCGACGCCTACCTCCTTCCGCGAATCTACATGGGCGCACCCAACTGGTGGAGCATCGAACACCCCGACGAACTGGTCCAATACGAGGACGAAAATGGCGAACGGCACTTCCTGCAATACTGGAATGGCCGAACCTGCCCCAGTTGGAGTTCCAAGGCCTGGCGGCAATACACCGCCGAGGGCATTGCGCGCCTCATCGACCACATCCAGCGCTCGCCCTTCGCCGACCGCGTATTGGGATTCGTGCTCGCCTCCGGAACCACCGAGGAGTGGATGGAATGGGGAGCCAACGAACGCGTCTGGACGGACTACTCCGTCGCCGCGCAACACGCCTTCCGCGAGTGGCTGACCCGCAAATACGGCACGGACGAGGCGCTGCAGGCCGCCTGGCGCGACAGCGCCGTCACCCTCGCCACCGCCGAAATCCCCTCCCGCAAGACCCGCGAGGTCCCCGAAGTGGCCACCTCCGCGCTCTTCCTGCCGGAGATGCCCAACGCGCAATCTGTTGTGGACTACAACATCTTCCACGCCGAAGTCACCGCCGAGTGCATTCAGGAACTCTGCGCCGCCATCAAAAAGGCCTCGGACGGGCGGATGCTCGCCGGTCCCTTCTACGGCTATGGCTATGAACTGGCGGACGCATATCGCCTCGTGACCGCCGCGCACCTCGGCGTCGGACACCTCATCGACGACCCGAATGTGGACTTCCTCGCCAGTCCCACCGGCTACGGCTTCCGGCAGGTCGGCGGCGAAGGTACCCCCTACACCATGGGCGCCGCCGCCAGCCTGAATCTCCACAACAAGTTCTGGTTCGTGGAGATGGACGTGCGAACCAGCGACACCGGCTGCGACTTGGGTGCCTGTGGCAAGCCCGCCGACGTCGCCGGAGACCTCGCGCAGCAGGACAAAGAGGCCGCGCACACCCTCCTGCGCGGTCTGGCGCAGTGGTGGTTCGATGTCGGATATGTCCGCTACACCAACCCACGCCTGATGGCACGCATCGGTCAGCTCGTTCACGCCATGCGCACCGCCACGCTGACCGCCTCCCGCCAGACCCGCGCCGAAATCGCTCTGGTGCTGGATGAGGAGGGCATGGCGTGGACTCGCTACAACACCCGCGTAACCACCGAGCTGGTGAAAATGACCAAACTCCAGCTTGAGCGCGTGGGCGCCACCGTGGACTACTATCTGGCCAGCGACCTCGACAAACTGCCCGACTCCATCCGCGTGGTCGTGCTCGCCTCCGCCTTCGCGCCAGACGCCAAGCAGTTCGCCGCCGTCAAGCGCCTCCAGTCGCAAGGCCGTGCCATCGTCTTCTACGGGATGCCCGCCGTCATCCCGTTGGACAATGGCCTTTCGCCGGACGAGAATATCCGCGCCTTCACGGGAATGCCCCTCGCCCTGCAAACCGAACCCATTCCACTCAAATGTGCCTTCAATGAATTCGCCGGTCCGCTGAATGGCAAAACACTCGCGCCCTGCGGCAATGACAAATTGGTCACCCCGACTGTCTATGCCACCCCTGCCCCCGGCACCACCATCCTTGCAACCTACGAAAATGGCATGGGTGCCTTCGCCATGACCGAACATGAGGACTGGACCGGATTCTTTGCCGGAATCGCCCAACCTCCACGGGAGTTCTGGGTTGCCGTCGCCGAAAAGGCCGGCGTGCACCGCTACATCGCCACGCCCGACCTGGTCTGGGCCACCGACGAACTCCTCGCCATCTGCGTGAACGAGGGCGGCGAGCGCGTCATCACCCTGCGTCAGCCTGGCACCGCCCGTGACCTCCTTACCAACGAGCGCTTCACCACCGACGACCAGGGACGCTTCACCGCCTCCTTCGCCGCCCGTGCCACCCGCATCTTCGTGCTGGAATAGTGATTACAATTTTACGGGGCACCACCCCCGAACCCCTGCCATTCCTCATTCCTCATTCCACCTTTGCAGCGTGCCATCAGTTCGGGAGGGACGCTCCAGGTCTTGGGGAAGTCCCTGCACTGGCGGGGTTTGACGGGATGGATGCGGCATCGGTTGTCGGGGGTGAGGAAGCAGCACGCGCCATCCGGCGCATCCAATAGAACAAGCCCACGACGGTCCGGCGCCAGTCGAGTATATCGCTCTATAAATTCTAACTCATTGATATTCAAATAGTTAGAAATATCTGCTATCTCGGCGTCATTGATCCGGACAATGCCTTCCCAACGGCAGCACGCGCCGCAGCCGACGCAGTGGAACTCGCTATTGTTCTGTTCCATCTGTGCAGGGATCTGGCGTCTCTTGGGATTTCGGCAGAAACAGCGCCTCGTCGGCACCCGCCGTCCGCAGGCAATCCAGACAGAAGAAGAGCACCGGAGCGGCGGCGATGGCGGCGAGGAATGTCCCGAGCAGTCCCTCCCGCAGAATCGTCTGCCACCAAGTCTCCCAAGACACGCCAATGCTCAGGAAGAGCGCTTCGTAGATTGCCATGAGGAAATTTGCCACGGTGCCAGCGGCAACCGCCCTGCCCCATCCGCCGAGGTCATCCCATAGCGGGAACTCCCGCAGAGTTTGCAGCAGTCCCGCGACAAGCACGAAGGGCAACAGATGCGCTCCAGGCAACATACCGCAGCCGACATCCAGCAGGAATCCCGCGCAACACGCTATCGCCAGTGCCACGCCAAAAGATGCGTGAAGAGCCAGGTAGGCGACCATCAACAACAGCGGATGAACCGGCACCTCGGGGAAAAACCTCGGCATCGCCAATTCGGTTCCTAACACCAGCAGAAACACCACTGCCAGAACCGCCAGGCGAAGTGCCCGCCAGAGCAAGCCGTCGCGTCCGAGAAACGCCTCGCGGATGGCCTCCGGATGAAGTGTGACCTCCACCTCGACCAACGACTGCTTCTCTCGGTTGGTGATATTCGTTCGCATATTTTGACTCAACGCCGTTCGGGCAAGACCGCCATCAGGTATTTCAGTGTGGCAGGTTGCACAATGGCATCGACGAGATAGCGTGGCGCGCCATTCGCGTCCCGTGTCTTCTCCGCGATGGTGCCAAGCAACAGCCCCGGCTGCATGGCGTCACTGCCCAGGTCGGTGGTGACCACCTCATCCCCCAACTGCACCGCATCGTACTCCGCGCCCAGTACGGAGGTGAGGACAAACTGCCCGCCATGGTTCTCCAGCACCGCACTGACCTGGCGGGCGGCGATTTCGCAAGGCAAAGCGAAGGATGGCGAGGTGAACAGCTCCACCACCGCCTGACGCGCCGTAGCCTCGCTCACCACACCGACCACGCCCTCCAGGCTCAGCACCGCCTGACCAGGACGAAGACCAGACGAACTGCCGCGGTCCACCACCACCGTATGATGCGTCTGGCTCCACGCCGGACGCTTCACCACCTCGCAGACCACCAGCGCGTACGAATGCTGGGCGCTGACATGCTGGAGGAGTTTCTGGAGTGCCTGGTTCTGCGCCTCCAGCGCCCGCACCCGCGCGTCCCGCACCTGGCTTTCCGCCTCCAGTCGCGCCTTCGCCGCCAGCAACTCGTCGCGCTCCGCGACGCTCATCTCCGGAGGCAGCCCGCCCAGCGCCTCGCGACCGACGCGCAGGGACATCGCCGCCATCTCCTCGGACGGCTGGGTGAAAAGCCGCCCGAAGTGGCGTAGCCTTTCTCGCGTACCGCGCGGCAGAAAGAAGAACGCCAGCGCCAATGCGAGGAAGGAAAGTAAGATGAGAACGCGGGAATATCGCATGTTTTACAATGTAATGCCTCCAAGAAAAACCGCTTTGGCGTCACGAAAACTACTTCAACATCACTGCGGTTTATCGTCTGGGGTCAATGTCCAGGGCAATGCGAAAGACTGGGACTCTTGGGAGCTGTGGAATCAAGCCCAGCGTCACTGTTCTCAGCGCCCCAGGCGTCCCATTTTTATTCTCCGCCACTCACGGTCAATGAACGGCAGAATGCGTTAGCGATAGGATTCCGTGAGGATTTTCACAACATCGTCATTGGAAAGCGGAACCGGGTCGCAATCAAAGAGCGGTCCGAGGGCGTTGCGAGCAAGTTTTGCCATGCCGGGGAGTTCCTCGGGTTTGATGCCATAGTCGCTCATCTTCAAGCCATCCACGCCGCAGGATTTTTGCAAATCCGCCAGGGCGGCCAGGAACTCCTCGGGCTTGCTTGCATCGCCCTTGCCCATCAATTGCGCCATCTCGACAAAGCGCTCCGGGCATGCCCCGACTTCGATGAAATGGCGGTAATACGCCAGCGAAATCATGATGAGTCCCGCGCCGTGTGGCAACTCCTGATGTTCTCCCGAAAGTGCATGTTCAATGGAATGTTCGCTGGTGCAGGTCCCGACTTCCATTGAATAGCCGCTCAAGGTATTCGCAAAAGCCATGTCCGTGCGTGCCTCCAGGTTCTGTCCATCCGCGACCGCCGTCGGCAGACTGCGCGCCACCCGGCGGATCGCCTCGCGCTCCACCAGTTCCGCCATCTCGTTGCAGTATTTCGAGATGAAGCCCTCGGTGGAGTGGAAGAGCGCGTCAAAGCCCTGGTACGCAGTGAACTTAGGTGGAACAGTCAGCATCAGCGTCGGATCCACGATGGCCAGCACGGGGCACGGTCCGAAGAAAGCCGCCTTCTCGTGGGTGATCGGGCTCGTGATGACCGAGCCGCCATCCACCTCGGAACCAGTTCCCGCGCTGGTGGTGATGGCAACAGTCGGCAGTGGCACGGCGTTGAACGGGCGATGCTCCGACGTGCCAGTCGCCATGTAGTCCCAGACGCGCCCGCCCTGCTGTGGAATCATCGCGGCGATTGCCTTGGCGGAGTCGATGACGCTCCCGCCACCCAATGCGATCACGAAATCGACGCCGTTGGCACGCCCGAACTCCACGCCATCCTGCACAATCGGCTCCAGCGGATTCGCGGAGATTTTGTCGAAGAGTGCGAACTCCACTCCGGCCAGCGAAAGTTCCTTTTCCAGCGCGGCCAGCGAGCCATTGAGTTTCGTCGATTTGCCATTCGATATGACGACCAGCGCCTTCTTGCCAGGCAGCGTCTCGTTGTGGAGTTCCTGCAGTTTGCCGGCGCCGAAAAGGACTTTGGTGGCTACGTCCCAGATGTAACTCATGGTAAAATCTCCTGTTTGGTTGATTGGTGTAACAAAGGTGTTTCCGAAGAGTTGATTCCTCAACGAACGATTGAAAATTTAGCAGGATTTTCCCGCCTCGTATGCCTCTTGGAACGCGGGCAGATTGCGAATCGCGCCCTTCTCGTAGGCGCCCGTGCCGTAGATGACACCGCGTTCGATGGAGCCATCCATGCAGTCACGCATGAATCCGCGAAGTCCCTCCAGCGTGGCGGACATCATCTCGCGGCTTTCGTCGGCCGCCGTGATGACCAGCCAGAACTCCGTGCCTTTGAAGCGTCCGAAGTCATCCCAGCGGGAGACCGAACGGTCGATAAGTGCCTTGAGCTGAGCATCCATCGAGTAGAAATAGACGGGCGTGGCCAGCACGATGACATCGGCGGAGAGCATCTTCTCCACGAGTTCGTTGGCGTCGTCGTTCTGGAAGCATTTCTTCAGTTTCTGGCAGGCATAGCAGCCTGTGCAATAGCCGACTTTCTTTTCGGCGAGACGGATCTTCTCGACCTCATGACCTGCCTCGGCTGCGCCTTTGGCGAACTGGTCGCAGAGCGTGTCGGAGTTGCCGCCCTTGCGGGGCGACGCGGAGATAATCAGGATTTTTTTCATGGTGGTTCTGGTTGTAAGGGCATTATGGAACAAACATCAGCGGATGAAGTTCATCGGCTGCCATTCCTCCCGTTGAGGTAGCGGCACGGCGCCCTCCCGGTGGAGGTTTTTGAGTACCCACGCCATGTTCTTCCCAAGGGTACGCATCGTCTGCATCCCCTCCGAATCCTGCGCCGCCTCGCCCGGCTCCCGCCCGAAGGCGATATTCCAATATTGCGAGCCGACAATCAGCGAGTTGAGCATTTCAAACGGCATGTTCATGCACTGGAACGCGGCAGTCGAGCCACCGCGACGGCACACCGCGATGGATGCGGCGGGCTTGCCGGCAACATGCGCCCTCCCCGCGACGCAGACGCGCTGCCATACGGCAAGAAATGCGCCGTTGGGCTGGCCATAGTAAGTGGGCGCCCCAACCACGAACGCATCGGCGCTCGGCAGCTTCTCAACAATGCGGTTGGCGATGTCATCGTCAAAAATGCAACGGCCAAGCGACTTCTCCATGCATTGGAAGCAGGCTATGCAGCCACGCACAGCCTGCTTGCCAATCCAGACAGTCTCGGTTTCAATTCCCTCTGCTGCAAGTGTGTCAGCGACTTCTTTCAGAGCCCGCGCCGTGTTCCCGTTCGCGCGGGGACTTCCGTTGATGAGCAGGACTTTCATTTGGCTACTCCTGTTGGTTAAAATGGCAATGCCTTCGGCGAAGAAACGCTCTTGTCGCCAAATGCCCTTGCCGGGGATGGTTCTTTCTTTAGAATAAAAAGAGGTTGATGATTGCACCTGTCGTCAGTGAGAAGAGCAGGACGAACAGGAGATAAAATGCGAAATGCTTTGCCCCGAGGACGATCTTCAGCGCACCGAGGTTCGTGATCTTGGTGGCGGGTCCCGTGATCATAAAGGCAGTCGCCGCTCCGAAGCTCATTCCATCGGCGAGCCAGTCTCGCAGCATGGGAATCGTTCCGCCACCGCAGACATAGAGCGGAACGCCCACCGTCGCCGCCAGCAACAGACCGAACTGCCGTTGAGGTCCGAAAAGATTTCCAACCAGCTCGGCGGGGACGTAGCGCTGAAAGAGCGCGGAGAGCAGGATGCCAGCCGCAAACCACGGTCCCGTTGCCTTCAGGTTACGTCCCAGGTTGAACAGAAAACGCAGGAAGGGATTCGGATGGGTGTCATGGTATGTCTGTGATTCCGTAAAACCATTGAAATTGAAGAACGTCCTCTCCTTAAAGCAGTAGCGAAGCAATGCTCCGGAGGCGATTCCACACAAAAAGCAGGCAAGGATGCGTAGGCACAACGCAGTACGCCCCAACGCCGCGCTGTATATAATCAACTGCGGATTCAGCAAGATGGAACTCATCATGAAGGCGCCCAGGAAGTCCTCCTTGATCCCTTTTTGAGAGAAGGAAGCGCAGATGGGAATTGTCCCGTACATGCACAATGGCGAGGCGATGCCCAAAAGACTGGCGACGGTCCAGCCCACAGGCCCTGTCAGATGTTTGCCCAAGCGAACGCAGAGTTGATGGATGCCCTCCTTGGCGAACACCGACACGAGCGACCCCAGCACCATGCCGAGCACCCAGTACCAGAAAATCTGGCGGAACTGAAGATCGGCATAGTACCAGAGGTAAATCGCCTCGCGGTGCAGGATTTCGAGCATGGAAGCTACTTGTCCAGATTGACCAGACGATAACGACGATGATAGACGCCGAGGGTATCCGTGTAGTCCAAGATATGTCGTCCCTGCTGGCGATCCACCCTTGCCTTGAGACTTGCGGAGTCGGGTGCCTGCCAGACTTTATCGATGCACGCCTGGTCAAGGGCCAACGGATCGAGCGAGGCGAGGATACCAATGTCGTGCATGTCTGGTTCGGCTGGATTGCCGTTGCAGTCGCAGTCCACGCTCAGGCGGTTCATCACATTGATGAACGCGATGGCGCGTCCGTCATCCATTGCCTGACAGACAGCCACGGCGGACTCTCCCATTGCCTCCAGGAAGGGAATCTGTTCGCCGCCCCAAGGTTTGGTGGCACTTTTTCCGCCGGAATGGATAATCGCCTTTCCAGACTTGCCGGCACTGGTTCCGCTGCCGAAGCCGATGGAGAGGTTTTTGAGGGCACCGCCAAAGCCCGCCATCTGATGCCCCTTGAAGTGCGAGAGCACCAGATAGGAGTCGTAGTTCCCGAAATGGGAGCCGACATAGTCCTCCTTCAGTACCTTTCCGTTGACGGGAAGCGTTGTGTAACCCTCTTCGTCCAGCAGGTCAAATGGCGCAATGTCGAGATACCCCCGATCCTTGACGACCTGGTGATGCATGGCGACCGTGGCTCGATTGCCACCATACGCAGTGTTGCATTCCACGATTGTCCCGTTGATCATCTGCACCAGATCTTTGATGAGCGCGGGACGCAGGTGATTGGTTTTCTCGGACTCGCCGGTGCTGATCTTCACGCCGACCTTGCCCTTCGGCTTCCAGCCAAGCGCCTCATAAGCTCTCACCAGCCCCTCGGGAGAGATGTCTTTGGTGAAATAGACAACAGGCGCCGTCTCATCAGCCACCTCATAAGAGTCGGCGGGTTCCGCTTGAGGAGCCTGCGTTGCTTGGCTGGAGGAATGATTTACCTCGGCCTTGCAGCATCCAAACAGCACCGCCACCGCCACCAAAATCATCCAAAATTGTCGTTTCATCGTGAGCTCTCCTTTTTCTTTGGACAGAAAGTCAAGTTTAGAAGAATAGATCTTGCCTTCAAGCAACCATACCATACACCTCATTGGACATTTTGTATTCCAATACCTCATGGATTCTTCTTAAATTGTAGTAAAATCAGAATATTGTGTTGAAAAAAACAACTCCAGGCATTACATTAGGATTTCAATACTTACTGATTACAAAAGAATATCGACAATTCCATGATGCTGGATTGGACCAAAAGGATGTTGAAACTGCTTATTGCTCGCAGGGCGCTTTTTGCCATCCTATGCACAATATGTATATTGTTGCCGCAGCAAAGCAGTGCTGGTCCCCAAAAGCATGATAATCGGCTGATATGTAAAGCCAGTTCTAAAAAGCCTCAGACAAAAAAACAAGATAGAAGGGCTACAAATACGCCCCAACCTTCACGAAGACAACCGCAACAACCAACAAAACCACAACAACCACAACGGCCTAAAACGCCTCCCAAACCTGTTACACGCAGTCCACAGAAAGCGGTTTCTGAATTACTTGACCATGTGGCGCATTCTGAAAAATACAATCGTTCAGAAAAACAGGCTTTAACTGAATCTATTCAATTATTATCTCAAACACCATGTGGAAAATGGCTCTTGCAGAATCTTCCCGAAAATATACATTTTGGATTTGTTCGTGGTCTGGATCATGTAGCTGGTCAACAGCGTGGAGGATCAATTCGTATAAACGAAGATTATTTTTCTGATTATGCACAGGCAAAAACATCCATTGAAAAACAAGACGTATTGTATAGTGTAGTTTCGGTCATGGCACATGAGATGACACATGCGTGTCAAGATAATTTATCCATGTTTCCTAAAAATAATGTATCAACGATAGATTATACAATTTTATCAAAAATGGAAGAACTGCATGCGGCTGTTGTATCAGCAGAAGTGCGAGATCAATTACTGGATTTGCCGGCGTTTAGGGAACTGAGGGTAAGAAAACCAGAACTCTTGCAAAACTTGTTCAGAAAAGTGATAGACAAAAAAAGACAAAATGGTTCTTCGTTTGAAAGTGCCACGCGTTTTGCACGGACGGAAATCACGAAGTCTTGGTGGCAAAATACCCCAAGTACCCCTATCAGAGTAGGAAATGATTTAATCTTTGCTTCTGATTCAATAAATGAAGGATGGAATCGATCATACAATCTATATGTTTTTGATAACGTCATCCACCACGGTGAAAAGTATTGGACAGATCATGGTCATTCTATAGATGGTATTTTACGCAGAGATGCTTCTTTGATGGGAGTAGATATTTCTCCTGAATTTTTTAAGCAACAGAGATCTTTTCAGTATGATAGAGGCAGATTAATAGGATATATGGATGGTATTCGTAACCTAGAAGTGGATTACCTAAGCGGTAGTTCTGTTCAGAAGTTTTATCAAGATGGTCGCTTATGGATGACAACTTTTCCTAAGCCGCAGACAAAGGATGGACAATATAAAGAGTGTTGGTATGGCACATCACATGTACGGGCAACATATACGGTCCATGATAAACAGATTGTAGGTTTATACAGAGAATACGATTATGCGGGTAATCAAGTGGCGGAAATCCCATTTCAAAAAGGTGCTCCGAATGGTATGGGGTGGGTGATTCAAAATGGTCAAAAAATACCGAAACGATTTGCAAATGGGATATGCTATGACGTCAATGAAAGAGTGCATACCTGGAATAAAGGTGAGGATTATTGGCGTCAGCGTTATCTGAATTTTCAAAGCACAGGGAGATATACTCCGTAGAACGCTTGCGACAGGGATGGTGAATTGGACGAACAAAGCACTGTGCTTTGCCCCCTACGAGGGCACCTCAATAGCCGCGAAGCGGCAAGCGCACGCAAGTGGGCGACCATGCGTAGCCGACCGACCATCTCCTTCGCTGCATGACTTGTGTCTAATCACCTCGGTTTCAAGTCTTACCAAACACTAGACCACCAGACCTGTATTGCGTTTGGTTTCTTTGTTACAGCATTCCTCAATGGATTTGTCATCAGCAAAGATATAGACTCCGCCACTGATTTCCCCGGTAGTCTCATCTATCTTTGTTTTGACCCTTGTCAAAGCGGTATAGAGGAGCTCACGCGTCAGCGTACGTTGAAAATCCGGTTCTTCTTCATCTGTCTTTTCAGCACTTACGAGCGGAAGGACAATGATGACATTCTCATATTCCGAGCCCTGTGCCTTGTGGATGGTCGAAGCGAAGGCTTTTTCACGATCCGGCAGAAGAGCCAGCGGGACTTCCCGACTCGATTCGCCATCCCGCAGGGAAAGCGCATCCGGGGCATGGAGTGCGAGGACGACTCCGACATCGCCGTTACTGACGCCCAAAGCCGAATCATTTCGAGTGATCATCCATGGAATCGGGCAATTCGGATACTTCTTCTGCATTTTCTTTCGTACCCGGTCATTCAGTTTTTCGCAACCAAACGGTCCCTTGCGCATGGCGCAAAGAATGCGACATTTGTTCATCGCCTCCAACGCTCCCTGCGGCGTGTCCTGACGGCAGAAATCATCGAACAAACTCTCGGTGATCCGGTTAAAAATCCGTTGCGACTCATCTTCCTTAAGACAATAGTAATGAACAATTTTTGTATCAGACTTTTTCAGGAAATCCAGAGTCTTTGCGGAATCACCCATCTTGATGAAGCCCGCAAGCGTGTCGATTTCGCCGCCGGCCTGGAAACGGGTGCTTTCATTCAGTTCGCATTTGCAACCGCGGTCATTAACGAGTTTCATTCTGCACAGGTCGCCGAAGACCTGTCCGGGTTCCACGGAGGAGAGCTGGAAGGCGTCACCGACCAGCGTCAGGCGACACTTCTCCGGCAACGCGTCCAGCAGTTTTGCCATCATGGAAAGGGAAATCATGCTCGCCTCGTCCACAATCAACCACTCCAGCTCCAGCGGATTGTTGCGATGGTGCTTGAAAGTGACGAAATCGTAGTTGCTCCCCAGTAGTTTATGCAACGTAGTCGTCTCGGGGACCGATTCCAGCCCGAGCGCCTTGGCCTCCGTCTCCATCGCCTCCTTCACCCGTGCAGCCGCCTTGCCCGTGGGGGCGGCCAGTCCGAGCTTGAGATTCGGATTCTGCTCGCGGAGGAGTTTTACCGCGCGGGCAATCGTATAGGTCTTTCCCGTGCCCGGACCGCCAGTCATGATGGTGAAACGATGCGTCACCATCCCCTGGATAGCTTCTCGCTGGCACGCCTTCATCCCTGCGAAGGCTCCGTCGGCTGGGATGTCAATCTTGCCGGTTTCCGCCCCGCCCTGCACCATCTCAGTCACTCGATTTCGAACCTTCTGCTCGTAGTCCCAGTTCCGGCGCGTATAAAGACGATTGCCTTCTAGGACAAACAGTCCCTGACCCGCCGATGGCGAAACAATCGAAGACGACTTCATGCACTCCGCCTCCTCCGGCGTCAGGGGGAGGCAGACGCCGCCCTCTTTTTCCTGTGCAATAGCCATGCCACAGATTTCCGCCACCCGCTCGTCTTCGCCCGCCCGTCGGACAAAACTCTGCACCATCGCCTCGGTACCAGGCATGCTGACCATCAATTCGTTTCTTGAGTTTTCCATTATTTCACCTCCATGCCCAATGTCTTCGCGAATTCGTCAAGCAGAGCCTCCGTTGGCCTGTCCTCAAAGACCGGCTTCTGGCCCTTTCCCAGTCCGCGCAGGAAATAATATCGGATTCCTCCGAAATGACGCTCGTAGGAGTATTTCTCGCCAAGATACTGCTTCAGATAGGAATGCAGAACGGCAGCGTAGAGCATGTACTGGAAGAAGTAGCCGTGTTTCGCCATCTCCGCACGGAGCCCTTCTTCTGTGAAGTTGGCAATGTCCCTGTCCAGCGTATTGGATTTCCAATCGACGACATAGTAGAAGCCGTTGTGGCGGAACACCAGATCCATGAAGCCCTTCAAGTATCCTTTGGGGATGGTGCGGTCCCAGTTTTTCATCGCCGCGACGAACTCCCGCTTGGTCTCGTCATTTGACCAATGCTTCAGGAGGACGGTCTTGAGGGCAGCGGTCGTCTTCTCCGCCTGGGCGGAAGAGAAGTCGAACTCCTGTTCGCTCAGGCGATCGCCCCAGTCGATATCCCGCAGGGAGAAGCTCTCGCCCGTTGGAGCTTGCAGGTGATGGTTCAGCGTATCCTCCAGCATCTTCACGGTAAGTCCAAGCGTCATTTCGTCCGTGTCGAAGCCATTGGCTTGCAGTTCCGCCTTGGTCATCTGCCGGATGGTCTCCGCATCGGCGTCAAAAGGCAGATGTTCCAAAATGTTGTGCCAGCAGTTTCCGACTCTGGCGCCTGCGGGAAGATCGAGGATGTCTTCCGGAGGATTCTTTCCGCCTCGGCTGTCCTCCTCAAATGGCATTTCGTCATTATCACGCGAATCATCGTCTCCCATGACGTGCCCCGGTGCCAGG
The DNA here is from genome assembly GCA_017617415.1 of Victivallales bacterium. Taxonomy (GTDB): domain Bacteria; phylum Verrucomicrobiota; class Lentisphaeria; order Oligosphaerales; family Oligosphaeraceae; genus RGIG1601. Next base: position 17,311 of record JAFZWH010000080.1, read on the forward strand.
GAGGAGTAACTCCCCCTGACGGAACTCAAGTCCCAATCTGTCCTTGGCATCTGCGCAGCAACGGAATCCCCTTCCGACGTGGGCGCTTTGAACGGCTCATTTTTTCCAATGTAAGCCTCCGGCTGTTCCCAAGATATCCATTCGAAGCGCGCTCTCCCTGCCTGATCATCCGGAAGCGTCTTGAGCAAATTTTCCAGCGGTTCGTTACTGGGCCACATGCTCGGCACAAAGAGAACGGTCTGCTGCTTGGCCCGCGTCAGCGCCACATAGAGCAGACGTATCTTTTCGCTGGTCGATTCCATTTTGGCCTTGTCCGTATCGGTCTTTGAAAAATGGAGTTTGAAGGTCCCATCGTCATCCTTTTCGTGGTAGAAATTCTTTTCCTTGTGATAATTGATTAGCCAGCAGTCCGGCAGAAAGACGACAGGGAACTGAAGTCCCTTGGAGGTGTGGATCGTCATGATTTTGACCGCTTCGCCATCGGTCTCCAGTTCGCGCGCAAACTCCTCCGCATCGGTCTCCTCGCCCTTGCTTGCCGCGCGAATGCGTTCGGTCAGCCAATCGACCATCGCCTCCGGGGCAGAACCGACCTCCTTGGTCGCAGAGCCGCACAATTCCAGAATCTGACCGATGTCGGAAAGCCGTCGCCTGCCATCGGGGTGGTGAGCCAGCCGGAGCATATAGCCGTTCTCTTCCATGCGACACGTCATCGCGGCAAAGCCCTTGGCCTCCCAAATCCCCTTCAGGCCCTTGAGCATGGCGACCTTGTCGGCGAAAGTATTCGGGTCGTCCAGACCTTCCGCCTCGTCAAAAGACATGCCGCCGAAGACGGTCAGCAGCGCCGAGCGCACCTCGTCGGCACGCGGGCTATCCGCCTTCGCGACAGCCAGCAGGAAGGCTCGCAATTCGTACGCAATGGAGGTCAGGAAGACACTTCCCGAATCCCGAATCACACTGGGAATCCCCTTGACCAGCAGCTTCTTCTGAAGCTCCGGCATGTCCGTCTTGGCCCCCATCAGGATGGCAATGTCCTTCGGCGAAAAGACGGGGTTCCCATACTCGTCGGTTTTCGCAAGCAGCGCCAGAATCTCGTCGGTCATCCGGTCCATGATGCACGACATATATTTACTCTTGGTTGGCTTATCTTCAGTTACGAACTTTATCACTTGCAGGGGACTCGGCAATGGCTCGCCTTTGATTTCAGGCTGGTCATTTTCATCCGTCGGGACTTGGGAATCCACATAATGGATTTCCTCTCCGAAGGTATTATCCCCGCCAAACATGGCATTGACCGTACTCACCAACTCCTTCGTTGAGCGGCGACTGTAAGTCAGGATGTGATTCTTCAGACCATTGAGGCTCTTCGCGTTGAAATAGGTGAAAATGTCTCCGCCGCGGAAGGCGTAGATGGCCTGCTTCGGATCGCCCACGAAATAGAGCGGCCCCGGCTTGTCGCAGTCGATGAAGATCTTCCGGAAAATTTCATACTGCACGGGATCCGTGTCCTGGAACTCGTCAATCAGCGCGGCCTGATACTCCGCACGCAACTTTTCGGCGAGCTCCGCGCCATGCGACTTGTCCTGAAGCGCATCCCGAAGTCCGCGCGGCAAATCATCGAAGGTCAAGGTCTCCCGTTCTGGACGCAAAGACTCGTATTTCGCGACGATTCCATCAGGCGTCTTCAGATATTTGAAATTTGACCAAATCTTGTGGAGGTTTTTAGCTATGTTGGTTACCCCTTTGATTTTATCATCTATCATTTTCTTCAGAAAACCCAACAGCGGTTCGATGTCCATTTCGTTGATGTCGATTTTGTTCTCCAGAACATCCTGCAAGACACTTTTCAGTTGGCTAAAGCATGGGGCTTCACCATCCTGACGGGGGCGTTTTTCTTCGATTTTTCCGATGCCGTCCAGAGTCTCCTTGATCTCTGCTTTGGTGGGAGCAATTGTATAATCGGCCTTTTCACCCAACCTTCCGCAGTAATTCACCAACTCTTTCAACGGAATTTCATGGTGAACTCTCCACCAATCCACCGCAGCCGCCTTTAGCTCTGCATCTTTGTTGTCCTGGATCTCCTGGGCGAAACTCATTCCCGTCTCAAAGGCATAGCGGCTCAGGACTCGCTGACAGAAGCCATGGATGGTGGAGATGGCGGCGCCGTCAAACTCCAGCAAGGCGAGTTCCACCCGCTTGCGGGCCAATGCCTTCCGTGCGATATTTTCTTGCACATTTCCGCTGGAACAGACGCAGTCAATCAGCGCTTTTGCACGCTGCGTTCGATTCGCTCTTTCCTTTTCGTCTTTTCCATCGCATTCCGTCGCACCCCGCAAGAGTTTCTGCAAATCCAGCAGGACGGTGCGAAGGCGCTCCTTCAGTTCCTTGGTCGCCGCCTCCGTGTATGTCATCACCAGAATGTTGGCGACCCTGAAATCCGTCTCCATGATAAGCCGCCCATACACGCTCTGGATGCTGTAGGTCTTGCCCGTTCCCGCAGAAGCCTCGATGAGGTGAAGTCCTTCGGCCACCTTGAAATCAGGATTGATGATCTCATCGCTAAAGTTGTTATTTTCCATAATTACCTCCCTCCTATGCCTCAATTTCCTTGACGAATTCTTCCCATTGGGCGGGCAATTTGTCATCCTGCGTCCCCGTCATGCCATAGTCTGGATATTCCGGTGGGAGCGTAGCAACCGCCAACCTCAGTAAATCGGACAATTTGCCCTTGGCATCAGCGACCGAGCATGGCTCGCATGTCTTTGTTTGTGAACCACCTGGGCAGAAGGCAATGGTGGTCACGCCATTCACATACGCCGCATTGGCGGCAATGTGCCTGATGCAAATCCCGCGCTTCGCATGATCCAGATTGTCCACAAACATGATGGTCCGCCGTGTCTCGCCTTGGCAGGCAGTCTCGAAATTGCCAATCAAATGGACGATCTTTTGGTTGATTTCCAATTCAATTGTCTTGGTCTCCTCGATTTTCTCCTTTTCAAATTTATTGTAGTCGGCGGCCAGCGAATGCACGGCAACTCCTTTGACGGCCTCTTCCGCCGACCTCATATCGGGGGCGTGCCCCGTCTCGACCGTCAATTCGGCAAACACCTTGCACTCTCCCTCTCCCAGAGCCAGCTCTCGCATGATGGATTTGTCCAGTTTTGCCTCAAGGCATTCGCTATCGTCGAAATCCTCAAACCATGGAGTAGTGGCTCCCAGGCGTTTCTTGAACAGATATCGGTTGGGGTGCGAGAAGAACTCGATCAGATCGTCCAAGGCAATCTCCGTCACGCCCTCGTCCTTCAGCCGGAAAGCTTCCAGTGGCAGATGCGTATTGGGCGGACCAGCCAACGCCTGATTAATCTCATTGTAGGACGTGGAGTAAGTAGGCGGCAGAGCATCCTCGGGCTTGGCGGTATGATAGAAATACCGCTGACTGTATCCCTGCAACGGATGAACATAGCGAGTGAAGGGAATCGACGCGGCCACGAAAAAGTCCGTCAGGTCGTCAAGCAGAACAGATGGCGTGACATTCTCGTTGTTGCGCATCTCCTTGCCGATATAGCTGAAGGCCAGGCGCTCGCTCGCGCAGAGCGTGGCCTTGAGCAATGCGAAGGCATTCCGCTCCCGCGAGGTGACATCAAAGAGGCTGGGATGACGGCCGATCATATCGTAGGTGGGACGGCGTTCCATGCGCGGGAAAGTGTCGTTGAGACCGCATATCCAGATGAACCGATGTGGCGTCGCCGTGTAGGCATTCAATGGAGCAAACTGGACGGCAGGGGCGGCGCTTCTGCGCCCCGCAAGATGACCGCAAATCGCCTCCTTCACTGCCTTGACGAATACATCGGCTTCGACTTCAGCGTCTGGTCCCAAGGCCCTCTCCATGCTTTCGGCCACGCTAATGACTGCCTTTCGAATCTCATTAAAATCATAATAGTTGTTGCCATTTTCTTCATAGAAGGTCGGCAGAAGGTTCAGGAGATCGTCCCGCATCTGTGTGACTTTGCCGCGATGTCCTTTCGGCAATGTTTGCCTACGCAGGGTTGCCAAATCCCTGACCAGCGTCCAGAGGGACACCACGCATTTTGCGCGCTCGCCTTCCACATGGCCGCAGGGATGAAGCTGAGTGATTTTGCTGACGTCGATTATCGTGCGGTCGTCCGTGAAACCATAGAGCAGTTCCGCCGTCAGGCGATCCAGACCGCGTTGCCAAGTAAACGGGTAAGGAACTGAGGTCTCCTGTCCAGATTCGTCCGAAAGCCCCAGCGTGTCCCTGACATCGGCATCATCCAGCCCCCAGTGGATGTTGGCCTTCTTCACCATGTCGCGGAGCGTCTCGACGGCACTTTCGGACAGCCCGTATCGTTCACGGATCTCCGGCACATCCAGCAGGGCGAATACGGCGCTGACTTCAAACCGGTTATCCCTGAATTTCAACAAGTTGGAGAATGATTTCAGGATGGGAGATTCCCCCTGCATTCGCTCCATCGCGATGGGAATGAAGCCCTCGTGGGTGCTATCTGGCGGAAAGACCGCCTCGATGACGGGCGCATACGATGCCCAGTCGGCGCACAGAACCAGCGCCTCGTGCGGAGCAGCACCCGTCGTCTTCAGAAAATCGTGCAGACCGTCCCGGACTGCCTCCAGCTCCCTTCGCCGCGAATAGACGCTGTGGACGGAGATATTCATGCTTGGAAGACGGTTAAAGGCTTCGTTGCCTGGCAGAACTTCGACATCTTCTTGAATGTCAAACAAGGCTCCAAGTGTTCCGCGCGCACCCGATGCCAAGGCACCCAGCAAACGTTCCACGGGCGAATCGTAGAACTGTTCGACTTCGATTTCCATCTGCTCGGAATCGGGCTGGCATCCATCCCGCAGCCGATTCTTGTGGTTTTCAAGACACGCTTTGAGGTTGTCCTTGAGTTTTCGTTTGACCTCGTTCGCCGAGGGAGTCTCCGCCAGCCAGTCACCCTTTGGATTGAAGTTCCAGAAGGTTATTGGCAAAGCCTCGGAAATCTTCTCCAGCAGCCGCATCGTCGGTTCAGAAATGAATGGCACATCAAACACAAAAACTGCCAGATAGTGAGGGAAGCCGTGCTCGAACGCCTGGTCGGCCCGTGTCTGGAATGCCTCAACATATTCCTTTGCATAGGTCTCCGGCTCCTCTGCCGCCAGTTTCTTATAGAGCGCAGACTGCCATTGCGGAACCGCAGAATCGTTGGAGAGGTTTTCCGTCTCCCATTTGCGAAGCATCATATATCGGGAGTTCAGGTAGTCGTCATAGAGAGACGCGAGCCTGGCAGAAAGTGCATACCGTCTTTCGGGAGCATTCCTTGTGTCGCCAGCATTGACATATTTCAGCAGTTCCGACAATTCGCCATCCGGAGAGGCCTGCTCCAAAAGCCTGTAGATGCGCCACGACAGGACATTTTTCGAATAGGGATGCTGGCTGGCCTGACGCTCCTGCAGGGACTTCCCGCAAACCGACCACAGCCAGTCGTTGACGAATTCCGGAAGCATCACGAACTCCAGATTCATCATAATCTGTGGAATCTTGCGCTCCAGCAGCAAATACTCCTTGAGCCACTTCCCCGTGGCTGTGTCGTTGATGACCACTGCGATTTTCTTAAACGGGTCATCCTTTGCCTGGTTGTTTACCGCCTGCCAGCATTTCCACAAATCCTCTGCCAGTACCGTCAGGTCGGAACTCCATTTTACAGAAATGTTCATTGTCATCCTTTTGCTATTTAAATGGTGCGGTCAACGTGTGTTCTGCCTTCCTATGGAACAATACACGCCCAACCCCAAAAATCTTTCACCGAAATGACAAAATACCAAAATCAGGCAGAAAATACTTGTTTCCACACTACTGTCCGATAAAAACGATTTGACAATGAATAGCTCAAGGAAGGTGCAAAATTAAGGAATCGCTAAACTACTCGATTTAGGCACCATTTCCTTGAACCATGCATTACAATACCATCTTTTCCCAACTTTTCCAGTTCATAGCCCGACATCATTTTGAAAAATCCGTCGAGACGAACGGCACCAACCACTACTGCAAGCATTTCACCGCCTGGTGGCAGTTCCTCACCTGCCTGTACGCGCAGATTACCGGCAATGACTCCCTGCAGGAATTCTGCGACGGCCTTCTGACCAACCAGGCGAAGCTGTACCACCTTGAAATGGAGCCGGTCACCAAATCCACGCTGGCCGACACCATGAACAGACGGCGGTCCCCCTGCTCAGTCATTGCCCCCCTCTAATCAAGACGCTCCCCCTGTTTGGATGATTTTCCAGAGACTTTCCAAGTAAAGTATATTGCTCTATTCCCCAAGAGGGTACCCAACTGCGTTCTTTTACTTTCAGTTTTGACTTTACCCGAAGGGTTGTCGCGCCCTTGACGGGCGCAGGGTTTGTTGTTGGCCTCCCCGCCAGCTGCGCGCCCTATAACGGGCGCTTGCAGGCGGTTAAGCATGGTCGCGCACTCCGTGCGCTCGCCGCTTCGCGGCTGAAAAGCCTTGATTAGGTACCCTGTTGGGAAACATCGCCAAGTATATAAAGCCCTTTCAAATCAGTTTCAGCAGTGCCTCCCTGCCGTTCATTTCCGTGGTGACGCCCCTCGCTGCGGCGGCCGAAGACACCGCCTTCACTTTGGCGGTCAGCATCTCCTCGAAATTTCGCACGCCTGAGACGATGACCGCAGCATCACCGACTTTTTCAGCGGTTTCCAAGGAAAAATAGCCGCATCCCAGGAATCCATGGAGTGCCTTGACCAGCAGGATAACTGTGTTCTCCGTCATGATGGAATGAACTTCAAGAAGATTTCCGTCGAGATTTATCGTTTCCATTTTCTTTCCTTTTGTATTGTTGAGGCGTTTCCAGTTGTAAGCTTGTAGTCGTAAATCATTATCGTCTTCTCATAGTTGTTTCACTTGATCCTTCCAGCAGCCCGACGGCGAAGAGGGCGTTGCGCGTCACCATCGCCTGCAGGCGGCGGCAGAATGCGTAGTCGATCTTTTGGGTCGTCTCGAAGGTGTTGAAATCCGTCGCGCTCGCCGACATGTACGAGCCGGGAGCAATGATGTTCATCACCCAGCAGAGCGCGGTCATGCGATCATCGTTGCCCGTGATGCGCCGGAAGACCTCGCAGAATGGATTGAAAATGAATGTATTGAACACCCGTGTTTTTTCCGGGCTCTGCGCGGTGATCATCGACCGCAGCAGAAAAAGGTTCGCCCACAGCGGCTGGTTGTCGGCATAAAGATTTTCGTAAAACATGTCGATGAGGTCGGTGACTATCTGGCGCTTCCCGTCACGAGTGGAGAAGAGGTGTTCATTCTCCTCGCAGTAGCGGGCCGGACGGTTGTCGCTCCAGCGCCGGAGACAGTATTCCCACACCGCATCGACCAGCCCGTCCATCCCGCCGAAATGGTAGCTGACGGCATTCGGCTTGGTTCCGGCACGGGCGGTGATGTCGCGCACGGTCACCGCCTCCACGCCGTGGACGGAGAAGAGCTCGCCCGCCGCCTCCACGAGACGGCGGCAGGTCTCCTCGGACACCTTGTAGCTCCCTCGCTCCATGTTCTGCTACGCGCGGTTGAACTTCGACTTGGGCTGACGGCAGCGCGGGCATTTCCAGTCATTGGGAAGATCCTCGAACTTCGTCCCCGCAGGGATGCCGTGCTCGGGGTCGCCCTCGGCGGGGTCGTACACCTTTCCGCAGACCGAGCAGACATACTTGCCGGTCGCCTCCACGCGGACGAACTCTCCGGGCGGGATAGTCTCGGTCGGACGATCCAGATCGACGACCCGCTTTGCCTCCAGGTTCTCATACCCCAACGGGGTGTGGGTGCCACAGTACACCGTGGGATTCTTGCGGACGAAGGCGCGCACGCGATCCAGCGTGTCCCGCGCGGCGGCCTTGTCCTCGAAGACCACCGAGAGCTTGTTTTCGTAGAGCGCCTCGTCGGTATAGGTGACGTCGCCGTGCATCATGTAGAAGAGCCCGTCGCACTCCGCCACGATGATGCTGTTTCCGGTGGTGTGGCCTTTTGCGGGAAGCAGATAGACGCCTTCCGCGATTTTCTCCGAGGCGTCGAAGGTATGGTATGGACCATCCTTGTACTGGACGCGGACGACATTCGGGCCGTCGAGCTTCAGCGCGTCCGCCTCCTCGGGGGAGAGGTAGATCTTCGCATTCGGGAAACTGCGCAGTTCTCCCGTGTGGTCCTCGTGCTTGTGCGTCACGAGAATCTTCGTCACCTGCTCGGGACGGTAGCCCAGAGCCCTGAAGGCGGTCATATAGTCAACGATGGGGTTTCCAAGGTAGATCTGCGTATTCTCGTCCACCACCATCGCGGGAAATTCCGCAGGCAGCCCCGTGTCCACCAGAATGACCTCGTCCCCCGTGTCAATCAGGTAGTTCTGAAGACACGAACGGTAGCGGACTTTCGCGTCGAGTTTCTCGGCGTCGCCCTCCCCGCCCATTGCGAACGGCTGCGTCATGAAACCCTTCTCATAGAACTTAACGGCCTTGATTTCCATGTTTCCTCCTTGATGTTGAATTGGTGAAAAAGTTTGTTATGTTTCAATTTCGCATAATATATCGTTTGACAAAAACATTTTCAACACGGTCACGCTCTTTTTGCGTTACAGAGCGATTTTTCTCGGATATAGGAACGGGATTCGAGGCAATTCGACCAGGGTTAAATCGGCTTTTGAAATTTAGGACGTTTTTTGCGACCTACGGCTAACTGTCTTATTTACGGCATATTAACAGTTGGCGAGAGTTTCGGGCGTTTTAGCAGGTTAGAGAATTTCTTTGTTGTAGGGCGATGTTTCGCGATTCGGGCATCTTCAAATCGGTTTTCCATAACTGTTCTTCCAAGAAAATGCCATATCTCTCTCATTTTGAACTTAAAGGGGGTGGACTTCAGGGATAGGACTAGCCCTGCCGTCAGAGAATATAGCGGCCCTCGGACGGATATTTCTCGTCAAAACGGGCGGTTTCGGCTTCTCTTGGGGGCGTGGAAACCGAAAGAGAGAATGTCGCGTAAGTTGCTTGTTTACGGCTAGTTAGAGTAGAAAGACAAAGCCCTCAAGGCCATGGTGGACTTGAGGGCTTGCGGGAAATGGATGGTCGAGGTTTCGAGATTTTAGGCTAATATTTATATGCTATTAAGTATAAATCATACTAATATTTGTCAGTAAAATATATTCTCTATTTATTGATTTCCAACGGCGGGGGTATTCCATTAACTTCATTCTCTCTGAATAACTGGCTCCTTTGCGAGAGAATGATGCTTTTCTTGACAAATCACGCTTTGACGGGCATGCCACTTTAGACATTCCTCCCATTAACGGTGCATTTCAACAATAGACAGGTCTTTTCTTCAGATGGATGTATAATTACGGAACAAATGCGGAGAACTTGTACAACACTGTTGGAGAAAACGGATTCAAATGTTACATTACAAAAATGAACCGAGATTAAGATGCGATTGCCTTTGTTGGAAGTCGCATGAATTATGGAGAAAGAAGCAGAATGGCACAAAAGAAAAAACAGCTGGAGACTTTGGAAGTTGCCATTAGAACTGACGGATACGAAGCGTGGATGCGTTCGATCAAAGAGCGTATCCAACAGGCGCGCATAAAGGCGACGATGCTAGCAAACTCCGAGCAAACCCTGCTCTACTGGGATATTGGGCACGATATTCTTGAAAAGCAGAACACGGAAGGCTGGGGCGCAAAGGTCGTTGAACGAATGTCGGCGGATTTGAAGGCAGCGTTTCCAGACATGAAAGGGTGGTCTCGTTCCAACCTTATGTATATGCGGCAGTTTTCTCAAGCATGGACACGAAAAGAAATTGTCCAAGCGCCACTTGGACAATTGCCGTGGTATCATCATCTGGCTTTACTTGAATGCCTTAAGTCGCGTGGGGACCGTATGGCGTATGCCGCGCTGGCCATTGAAAACGGATGGTCGCGGAATGTACTTGTGCATCAGATTGAACTTGGAGCCGCAGATCAGCATGGAACGGCTGTGACCAACTTCAAGAACCTGATGCCGCCAGATGATTCCGATATGGCGGAGCAGGCTCTGAAAGGCGAGTATGATTTGGGATTCCTTCCCGCAACTGCAAAGACAAAGGAGAATCAGCTTCGAACGATGCTGGTTGACAAGGTCGCACAGTTCTTGGTGGAGCTTGGTGCTGGCTTTTCGTATGTCGGCAAGGGCGTGACAATCACTGTCGGTGGAGACGAGTTCGAAATCGACCTTCTCTTCTATCACGTGGTGCTGCACCGCTATATTGTCATCGAGCTAAAGACTGGCAAGTTTCATCCGAAGGACCTTGGGCAGCTTGGCTTCTATATGACAGCGGTTGACAGGCAGGTGAAATCGGAGATTGACGGCAAAACAATCGGCATTCTCCTCTGTAAGTCACGCAATGACATCGTTGCCGAGTATGCGCTTGCCGATCTCGACAAGCCCATCGGTGTTTCCACATATCGTCTCGGCTTGCCGTCAATTGAACAACTGCAGGCACAACTGCGCAAAGTTTTTGAAACAACAGCCAGGAAAAGAATACCGAATAGCACCAACACTCGTTCAGGTAGCAAGCGTCATAGAACAGAATGATTTCCTTCCCAAATGAATGTTGGAGAAAATAAGGCGCATCAAGAAAGTTGCAGATTCGACAGATCCAGTAAGAAATACAGTCAGAAAAGGCCACAAAAATGACAAGACAACAAATCATTGACATCATCGGGGCTCACTTCCTTGTCAGCAACATAGAAACTGGAGAATATAGCTATCCCAAAGCCCTAAAGAACATCGGCAAGGACTACAAGAAGTATCTCGTCGGACATCCCGACAAGGAGCACAAATTCGCTGACATCCGTTTTGAGAGCGAAAAGCTCATCGTTCTCGTGGAGACAAAGGACAAGTTCACAACCTAAAAGTCGGCTAATTGCTTCACGATTTGGCGACGCCCAGCAGCTCCAGGAACAGCCTGTCCCTCGCCACAGATTCCGTCGTCCATCGTCTGATTCCCGCCTCGGTCTTGACAGTGGTCTCCTCCAGGCAGTCGAACCAGTCGAATATCTGCGCGAGGGAACGTTGCTTCAGCCAGTTCAGCAGCTTCCTCTCCAGTTCCAGCCGCTTTTCCGTCTTCCGTCCGTCGTCCACGCCAAGCGTCGCCTTCACCGCCTTGATCCTCTTCATGATGAAGCATCTGTAGCATAGGGAGATGAACTGGACGAACATCCTGCCCCTCAGCGCATCCGGACGCCACAGGCGCGGACGCCGTCCGTCGGCGTTCTCCTTCTCCGCCTGGAACAGTTCCTCTATCCGCTCCCTCATCCTGTAGTCCTCCAGCGCCTCGAACACCTCCAGCGGGGCATTGCTCACCAGCATAAAGTACCCGAAATATTTCCTTGCCTCCGCGCATGCGTCCTCGTTGAACGCGACGCGCAGCCTGCCGCCGCGGCCCGTCCGGGAGCGCACAAGGTATTTCTCGATCCGTTCCGTTGCCGCCACAGTGAACTCCGTGGTCCCCTGTTCGACCTGCCGTTTCAGTTCCATCAGCCTCTGGCGGAAGGCCTCCTCGTGCTTCTCCCACAACTCGTTCGACTTGAACGCATACAGATGGAGCCTGCGCGTGAATGTCTCCGTCTCTCCGGCCGCGACGCCGTTCCGCGCGCGCTCCCGCCGGAACGAGAACTCGTGGGTCACGGTCATCGTCGCGCCTGACACGTGATAGTCGAAGGGGCACACGGCTCCCATGGAGTCCAGCCGCCCGCGGAGACCGTCCACCGCCTTCCTGGCCATTTTCGTGTCCGTGTCGATCAGCGTCAGGAACTTCATGTTCCGCCTGCACAGCTCGCACAGCCCGCCAGCAGCCAGCCCCCGTGGCGCGGCGCAACGCCTAGGAGGGAAGCATGGCAGCCGCAATCGCACAACTCATCGTGGCGGTGCTCTGCCTTGCGCCGCCGGACGGACAAGCCCCCTCCCGGCGGAAGACTGAACGGAACGCCGCCACCGCGGCATCACAGGACGGAGTAGAGGGAATGCAGGTGACGCTTGCCTTGCCCTGGCCGCCCTCGGTGAACCACTACTACCGCCACGTCGGTCCGCGCGTCCTCATCTCGAAGGACGGGCG
>JAFZWH010000081.1 GCA_017617415.1 Victivallales bacterium
GTCGTGCGAATCCGGCAGTCTGCCGGACATCGCTTAAGATAACACAAAAACCTGGAGCGCCAGTCCTTTTTCGCCTACGAACTGCGACGAAAGCCGCAGGGCGTGATTGGGGGATGCACTTTTAACATAGCATCTCTTGGGGAACATAGCTAATGTCAAAAGGCGAAAACTGTTGTTCCGCAAGATACATTTTCCCACGATGCCTCGCGATTGAGACGATGCATCGCAGAAGATATCGATAAAATTCTGCCAAATCTTGCCGAAAGACTTGATTTGGGGGACGGAAGTGGTTATAATAAAGCGATTCCCTTTTTGTTTTCCATCTTTTCCTCAAATCTATCGATACATCTTAACAGTGCTGGCAAAAGTGATGCCCCGGAAAAACTCCTAGCAAAAGGATTTGGCCGCGCTTTACAAGCAACTCATTTGTTGTCTCATATGGCATGAGATTCTGTGAATCTCACCGACAAAAGGAATGCAGTCATGGAAATTGGCAATATAAATGATTTTGCCTACATTTCGTTGCAACTTACCAGTACTCCCATTCGGGCAATCTGCGTGCATCTGCCTGGGCATGGATGTCAGGATATGCGTGAGTGGCTTGATCTCCAGGACTTAAAATATGCTCACGAGGGGATGTTGTTTGTTTATCCATACGTCAATCCATGGAATTGGATGAATGAATTGACGGTAGATTTCCTAGATGCTCTTTTGACTAAGATCAGGCAAACTTACTGTCTGGAAAACTGTCCGTTGCTATTGAGAGGCAGCAGCATGGGTGGATATTCTTCATTGGTCTATGCGATGTTTGGCAAGCATAAACCCGATGCCGTTTTGGCAATCTGCCCTGTCACTGATGCCGTCTTTCATTTTTCGGCGTCTCCGGGGAATCCACGTTCATTCTGCTTTGCAATGGGGAATTATGGCGACATTTCCCAAAAACTACGTGATCGTAGTCCAAACTACCATGTTGAACTACTTCCAAAGTGCCCGTATTGCGTCATTCATGGCGGACATGACACGGCAGTCAGCAAAGCAGCGCATTCCGACAAATTGGTGGCCCAGATGAAAGAGCATGGCCTAAATGTGATTTACATTGAAGATGAGAATATGGAGCATGGTTTTAATATCTCTTATGAAACAACGGTTGCCCAGGATAATTTCATGATCGGTTTCTTGCGTCAATGCAAATGACAACCTGATCTTTATGGAGTTAGAGACTTTTTTGCAATATATAGGGATCAGGAATATAACAAACTGAATTGTGGGTGGGCCAAATGTATGATGGCTTTTTTTAGGATGAAACACTAGTCAACGCAGTGAATGCCGTTGGCAAGGAAGCAGTCGGAAATTCTTTTCAAGGCTTGGCTGTCGGGGGGAGGCACCAACGGCATCGTGTCGTGTTTTCCAAGCGCATGGTATTTTCCTCGTGCCAGATCGTGATATGGCAGAATGCGCACGGAGACCGGATTTTTGAGCGAGACAAGGAATTTCGCCATTTTCAGAACAACATCCGGCGTATCGTTGAAGCCTGGGATGACCGGAATTCTGATTTCAATGCGTTTCCCGGTTTCAGACAGGCGTTTAAGATTGTCCAGGATTCTCCGATTGGACACGCCGATGACCTTTTGATGCAACATGTCGTCGGGATGTTTGAAATCATAGAGAAACATCTCCGTATATGGTAGAATTTGTGTGAACGCCTTCCACGGTGCGTATCCAGATGTATCCACTGCCGTGTGAATGTTTTCCGCACGCAGCCTCGCAAGAAGTTCCGAGGCAAAGCCCACCTGCAGAAGCACTTCGCCACCCGACAAGGTTACTCCCCCGCCGAAACTTTCATAAAACTCCCTGTCTTCCAACAATTTCGGCATAAGTGCATCCACGGACTCGACCCGGCCGTAAAGACGTAACGCTCGACCCAGACAGGCTTCTGCGCATTTCCCACATGCCGTACAACGGGCACGATCGAATTTATGAATCTGGTTCTCGAAGAAGTGAGCATGGTTGGGACAAACGGATACGCATTCCCCGCATCCGATGCAACGATGCTCAAGATAGGACAACTCTGGAGATGCGGAAACGCCTTCAGGATTGTGACACCACGGACAGCGCAACGGACAGCCTTTCAGAAATACGGTCGTCCGAATGCCAGGGCCGTCATGTACGGCAAATCGTTTCAGATCGAAAATCATTCCCGACATTTTCTTCATTCCACGATTTTTCCAGCGCGCTCGATATATGCGTTTTGCTCCGAGGTCGGGAGATCGTTGAACCGGACATTCCAGCCGCAGACGCGTACTTGCAGTTCCGCATACTTTTCCGGATGCTTCTGGGCATCACGCAGCATTTTTTCATCGAAGATATTGAATTGCAGCGCATTGCCGTTGTGTTTGCGATACACGTCCAGCAACGCGTGCATTGCCTGCAGGCCATCGCTGCCCTGAACCGAACTCGGGTGCAGCATCACGTCCAGAGTGAAGTTTCCCGGCAGTCGGGCTGAATCAATTGAGATTGCGGATTGGATCAGCGCGGTGACGCCGTTACGGTCCATGCCGATGGTCGGAGAGATGTTTTTGGACATTTCCTCTCCTGCATGACGGCCATCTGGAGTCGCGCCAGTGCGAGTTCCCAATTCAATGAACTGATAGGCTGGATGGCTGGAGGCGATGTAGAATCCACCGCGGGCATTCGGACGCAGATTGATGGCATTGCCCAGAAAGCCCGCCAGACGCCCCGCAAAGAAATCGACTTCCTTCACATTGTTGCCGAACTTGTTCGGGCTTTTCAAAACTTGCAGACGCAACTTTTCGTGTCCCTTCCAGTCCGTCCGGCAGATGTCCCGCAGCTCGGACAAGGTGACTACCTTACGGTCATAGACGAATTCCTTCACCGCCATGAGCGCATCGACCGTTGTGGCGAAGCCGACGCACAGAAGCATGGTAGTATTGTAGAGCGATCCGGTGCTGTAGGCATCCTGGGCGACCTGGAGGCTGTGCTCGATGGTTCCAGAATGGACCAGAGTTGGATATATCCGCTGCAGATTAGCCTCGAAACGGTCGGCGCAACGACAGATCTCCTCCAGCCGATACTTCAGCTGTTTGATGAAAGCATGATGGAAATCGGAGAAAGAAGCCAGGGTCTCGGCCGTTCCGGTACGGATGCCGCATACTTTGCCCGTTGCCGGATCTACGCCGTCATTGAGAGCTAGCTCAACCATTTTCAGCAGGTTGCAGTGAATGCTCTGCGTCACGTTTTCGCCACCGTTCTTCACTGCGTATTCATAACAGCCGGTAACGTCGAAATCGCGCGCCTCGTCCGGCGAATACCCTAATTCCAGCATATTACGCCGGATGGCCTGTTCGTTGATGAACACGATGCTGTTGCGCCCATGTCTGATGGCGTCTAGGCACAAATCGACAAAATTCGACGGTGTATTGTCATCCAGCTTGATTTGCATCTTCGGCGTCGGCACATTAAGCTTGGCGTACTCCTCCATGATGAGGTAGGAGATTCGGCTGATTTTGCACGATCCGTCCGGATTTGTACCGCCGAAATAGAGTGGATTCCCCATGGCGTGATTAATGGACACCCACTGCATCAGGAAATACTTCAGCAATTCGCGCACATCATCCTCCGAAAGAATTCCCGCGGCGATGTCTCGCTGGAAATACGGTTCCAGCAATTCATCCACATGAATCGAGCGCACCTGGATATGATCGACCTGTTCGCAAAAGATGAAATAGAGGTATATCTGCATCATGGCATCGTAGAAGTTTTCGGCGGTTCCGTTCCGCAGACGTGTCAATGAAGCGCAGATTTCCTGAACCCTTGGTTGTTCTGGCGCATGGGTGCGGCCGTATTGAATCGTTCGGTCGATTGTCGCCAGAATCGTCTCGTAGACGATTTCCATGCCTCGGAAGAAATCCTCGCTCTCCTCATTTAACGTGCCGTTGTCGCGATGCAAACGATGATAGTGTCGAATGCGCTTGAGCAAACCACTGAATCCAAGCGAAAAAATAGAATCCCAATCTGGTGCGGAATGGTCATAGTCGATCCACAGGCGTTCCACCCCTGTCTCGAATCCCTGCGTGAAGCGCTCAAGAAGATCGGGCATTTCCCGTTTCAGGTAGGCTTCGACCCTCGGTGCAATGCCTTCGGACATGGGACGCTTGGCATGCATGAAACAGCACAGGGCGGGAAACCAGTCGTGTTCATTCACGTCAATCCGCATGTTTTCGGCAAAGAACTTGAATAGTCGGGCCTTTGCCAAGAACATCGACTGGTCAAGATCCTGCATGGCAAGTTCCTGCAATCTGGGCAGAATGTCCTCGTTGGGGATTCCGCTGTCTTCTGGAAGGAGCGATGGGTTGCGGAATTTCTCAGTCAGGTATTCCCGGTCCTTGTCGAACGAAGAAACTATTTTCATGGAGCGGCCTTCCTGTTTTCTTTTTGGTGTGCGGCAAAATTAGGTGACACTGGTTGCCAGAATGACCTAAGTTGAATTCTTGAAGAGCTATTTATCCGTAAAGGATACTAGGAACCGGAACAATTCCTCGGCGATTATCCTGTGTCCTTCGGCATTGGGGTGCGCACGATCGAAATACAATCCACAAAGGGCATCATATCCCTTTTGCGAAAGAATGGCGTTGAGATCAAAGAGCGGAAGTCCCCGCTTTGCCGCCACTTCCCTGGTCGCCACTGCATATGGACCCAAAAGTCCATAGCATTCCCCCGTGCCCGGCGCCGGCGTGAACAGCACGAGCGGAGCGCCTTGTGTATGGTAGTTGATGCGCGCGCAGAGGTCGTCCAGTCCGGCCTTATAGGCTTCGGTCGAGGCATTGTACCAGCAGCGGTCGTTGTAGCCTATCATGAGGGTGGCAAGGTCGGGTTTTTCAGAGTCTGCGTAGTCACTGCGCGCCCAGACTCTCAAATCTCGGGTGGAGGCCCCGCCCACTGCAATGGTCTTTACCTCGATCAGCGGATTGCCGAAATGCTCACGGAGCATTTTCTGGAGGAGGTTGGCGTAGCGTCCTTCATCCACACCTGTGCCGGCCGTTATCGAATCGCCGTTGCATACCACAAGGACACGGTTTCCAGAACGCATTTTCTCCAAGGCTTCCTCCAGAGGACGTTGCGGATATGACCTTATTCTGTCGGCAGGGACAATCTCCTCCAAGAGCCGCAGGTCGGCGATTTCGACCGTGTACGGAGCTATGTGCGTGTTGGCATGGTACAATTGCCAGTCATCGCCCAGCATGATGCGGGCAAACCCTACCGGGGGAATGCCGTTGTCGCCGGTTTCTCCCATCTTCAGAGAAAGGTCATAGGTTCTGTTGACGAAATCGCTCCAGGCCAGCCGGATGTCATGCCATTCCGCATCCTCCAGCATGAATGAATAACGGAACCGCCCCTCCCATAAACCAACCACGATTCGATGTGGTTTCCCGTCGCCCTTGATCCTGAAGCCGATTCCCTTGCAGTCACGGAAACGCTGCAATGCGATATACGAGGGCATATATTGCAGAAAAGCATATCCTGGCCCGCAGAAGGCAATTCCCTCGCCAATGTTCTCTATCGTCGCTCCGTCGTGGATTTCCCATCCATCTGCGTTGTCCGCCCCGGGCAAAGGGAAATCTGACGCACACAGGCAAATCGCCATCGCAGAAATGAGAAAGGAAACCAGAATACAGAATGTCTGTATAGGGATGTGCATCGTTTTCATATTGCGTATTGCCTCAAGAAATTCAAAGACGGGCAGGACAGATGCCGCCTTCCTCCTGCCTGCTTTTTTATTTATGGATTTATCGGCGTGGTTCAAAACTGGGTTACGATGATTGTCAGAATGCACCCAGGATGTTTTGGGGCCCCTCGCATTGTAACCATATTCAATCCAGAATGTATCGTTTTTATAGCGAAACCTGAGATTTGTATCGTTACATTGTGTACTTTACATCTTTTTCCAGAAAAATCAAGAGCGTGGGGGCAAAATTTCGCACTAGTATTCGGTTTTAACTTTGCATTTAATACGACGTAATCATTCAGAATGCCAACATTTTGACGTAATTCCAGCACATTGAAGCGTAAGAGTACGGCGAGGCCATGTAATGTGTCTTCAATGTAGAAGTGCTTCCCGCGCATGAACACGTATATATATTGTATATAGTGCTTCGTCATGTGTTCTTTCGCCTGCTTTCCGTCCTCCTGGACGGTTTTTCATGTCTTGGCACTTCGCTGTGGCAGGCGTGGCTTCGACCAGGCGGGCGAAGCCTCCCATACGGAGCATTCAATGCGTTTTCAATGACTTTGCGTTTCGTCAGAACGAGATATCCCATGCTTTCCCTTGGAATTCGCTTTCCGTGATAATACCCGTTTATGAATAGCTCATCCGTTGGGGAATGGAACTTCTTGGGCAAGCGTTCCCTTTATGCTTTGCATCAGTATATACATTATCCGCCTTTTGCATGTTTATGCACAAAAAGTGCATTTTTATATGGTTTCCAGTAAAACATTCCGTCAAATCTCGCAGAGGAACTTGATTTTCAAATCAAAAAGGTTATAATAAGACAAGGTTCGTTTACCTTGCCATTCCTTTCAGTATCTATCGATATATCTTGGTGCTATGGCCAACAACAAATACGAGGAAATCGCGGAGCTGCTCCGCCAGGAAATACGCTCATTGCCGGAAGGCGGCAAGCTCCCGACCATCCGTGAATTGAAGAAATATCACAATGCCAGCCAGGCAACCATCGATCGAAGCCTGGCGATGTTGGAGGAGCAGGGCGAGATCGTACGCCGTCCAAATAGCGGCTACTTCCGAGTTTCATGGGAGGGGAAACAACGTCGCAAATTACTGCTCTTCTGCTTTTTCTATCACAAGGAGCAACTTCAGAACCCCCTTTACGGTCCGATGCTCATGGAGCTGGTCCGTCAGGCCGCCGAACACAACTACGAGCTGAGTCCGCTGGCATACGACGAGTCGGGAAACCTGGAGGCGTTGTTGCAGCGCATCCGCGCCATGAACCCAGTCGGCTGTCTGGTGCTGGGGTGCTCTGAGCAAACCAGCGCACAGCTCAGGACATTGCTGGAAATCCCCGTAGTGCACCTTTATCCGAATTTTACCCTAGAAGACGACACGGTGTGCGCTGTGGACACGGACAATGTCCAGGTGATGCATCTGCTCATGGACCACCTTTGCGAACTGGGCCACGAACGCATCGCACTCCTACATGGCCAGGGCTTCGACGCCACCTACATGACCCACCAGGAAGAGCGAATCGACGCCTTTTTGCACGAACTGGCGATTCGTAAGCTCCCCGTGACCTCAAGGTACATCGCTTATGGCGGCTTCAGCGTGGATTGCGGATACGAGGGTGCAAAGGCGCTGCTTCAACTGCCACAGAAACGGCGTCCCACCGCCATTATTGCAAATGACTACAACGCTGCCGGTGCCTACCAGGCCGCCCACGAACTCGGACTCAATATTCCTCGTGACCTCAGCATCGTCGGCATCGACAATCTCCCCGCCGACCTCGGAATGCTCCCCCGGCTCACCAGCGTCGACATCTGTTGGAAAACTGCCGTCGCCGAGGCCTTGAAGATGGTCGATGACAGTGCCATGGTGCCACGCTTTGCACGTATTGCCGGAGAACTTATCGTCAGGGGATCCACCGGGCCATGCAAATGACAGGTATGTATCGTTAAATCGGCAAAAGAAAAGGTGGGAATTCCGTTATTATTGTTGCGACAAGGGTGAAAATTTCACTGTTATTTAAAAAAATATCGATAAAAATGTTAAAAATCGAGCCAATGCGCTTGTTTTTTGAAGATTATTTATTAAAATATATAAAAATCCCATTCGTTTTTTAACCAAATCCCTATAGATATATCGATACATTTCTTGCAATCCGCTTTTCGGTAGTCTTCGGATAGCCGTCTAAAGGAACAGGCCACATAGGGGACTGGCAAGTTTCTTTTCCATCAACTCCCCCCTAAAAACAATGGAGATAATCCAACATGAAACGTAGTTTCCCTCAAAAGCTTTCTCGAAACTCTTTCACCCTGATTGAGTTGTTGGTCGTCATCGCAATCATCGCGATCCTGGCCGGTATGCTCGTGCCTGCGCTAAACAAAGCCCGTGCAAAGGCTCGTGCAATCAGCTGTCTATGCAACATTCGTCAGTGCATGGTCACAGTCGCGTTGTACACGAATGACTTCAAAGGCCGTATGTCCACTGTGCTAGATGCAAGCGAGGCCCCGAAACTGGGCTGGGGGTATATTTTCTATTGGAATGGTTACAAGCTGGACAACCCATTGATGGCGTGCCCGGATGCCTTTAATGTCCCTGCTGACCATGCTTCCGCAGATACCTTCAGAAAATGGTTGACCTACGGGCTGAATTTCACTGGCAACATGAAAGGTCAATATTCGAGAGGTTTTGCCGCGCCTTCGACTGTTACTGACGGAGGCGGTGAAACGGAATACTGGTGGACCATTAACACCAACAAGCTTGAAATGCCCAACCGGAACTGGATGCTGTGCGACAGTTATGAAATGTGGTGGAGCAGTAGCGAAGGCAATGGCGAATATACAAACGCCGCCTTTGTCCCATTGGGCAATGCGGTTCAGGCCCTTGCGCACAATCGCTCCACCAACACTGGTTTTGCTGATGGGCATTGCGAGGCCTTGACCGAGAATGATTACTCCAATTATTCCAACGGACTGATTTTCCAGCCGCTGTAATTATATTTTGGGGCTGTTGCAAAACCTAAGTGTTTTGTGACAGCCCCATATTTTTGCTTATGATTTCGTTTTGTCCCTGAAAGGTTTTTCCTCCCATTTCTCGAGAGCATGACCGCTTTCTAACGCAAGCCTTTTCCCAGATGTCCACCATTGCCCGTAATCCCCATTTCCTTTTCCTGGCCTTCCTTGGATGCCTTCTCGCTCTTCGAGCTCAGGAAACGGTCTGTCCCATTTATCCCCGACCAATGATATTCCAATCCACTGGGGAGGAAATAGCCTTTCCATCGGATGTCCAAGGCGCAATTGTGGTGGCTGATGATATCCACGAAACAGTACAATATGCGGCGGAGCGACTTCAACTTTCACTTCAACGGCTTGCGAAGCGTAATTATCCCATTGTCACTGAAGTGCCCGCCGAGGCTACACTGGTCTTCATGCTGGGCGTACCAGACGCGGATGCGCGTTTGAAGATCTGGTGCGAAAGCCATGGGCTGGACGTTGCGAAGCAAAACTGGGGAGATGACGGGTATCTTATCCATTTTGCCCAGGAAGCATCTCGAACCACCATCGGTGTGGCTGCCGGAATCCCGCGCGGAGTCATCTATGGGCAAGAATCCCTCACCTGGCTCTTTGCCGGCAAAGATACCCTCACTGTCGCCGAGGTCCGCGACCATGCGCTGGTCAAATGGCGTTCCTTCGCGCAAGACCGACTCTCCCGCTACACCGAGGAATGCCTGGACCGCTATGCCGATGCTCGTATCAACTGCATCGAGCTGCGCGATGGAAGTGACAAACCCGAACCGGGCTTCCCGCAGGGTGCGCGCGGGATGTTCGGATATCCATACGATGTTGAAATCAAAGGAGATGAGGAATCACGTGTCCTCCGTGAAGCGCATCGTCGCGGAATGTTCGTGTGGGGCGTCGTACGTTGCGGAGTCGCTGAAGAGCACCATGACCAAGTGATGGCGCAATTCGAGCGGCTAATCGAGCTGGGCGTGGACGGACTCTACATTTCCTACGACGACCCTGGTTCGTTCGACGGTGCGCCAAAACTGATCGCAAGAGTACTGGAACTGGCCCGCGAACGCGGATTTGACCATGATCATGTCGCCTACTTGCCGCCCTTGCCCGATTACGGCGACATCTACGAGGAATTCAACCTTCAATTGGTGACCATGGTCCCAGAAATCACGCAGGTACGGTGGTTCCTGACCCGCCCGCTTTCGCTGATGCGTACCCAGTTCCTGGCGGACTTGGGCGTCACGCGGAAGACTGGCTTCTGGTTCAACTGGCCCATGGGTGGCAAGCCCGCCTGGCGTGACATCGGGGTTGACAACACCTACCGCGCGCTCCCGGATTTCACCGATGGCTATGGCACCGACGACGCAATGGTCGCGGGCTGCGAAGATGACATCGATGCCGTGATGGTCTGGGTCCGAGGCGACGAGGAGTATCTGGCGCAACTACTCTGCGCGGCTTT
This sequence comes from Victivallales bacterium, assembly GCA_017617415.1. GTDB lineage: Bacteria > Verrucomicrobiota > Lentisphaeria > Oligosphaerales > Oligosphaeraceae > RGIG1601. Next base: position 10,223 of record JAFZWH010000081.1, read on the forward strand.
CTGGAATCCGCAGGTCTTTACCCGACGGGCCGCCTGGGCACGCGTCTATGGCCGTGCCTATGGAGCGAAAATGGTGAAGACCGCCGCCTCGATGGATGAACGGATGACCTGGCTGAAGGCTCAAATGAAGATCAACGGTCCGTGGGACTGGATGCAGTCCGTCTGGATGCTGGCCAGCACGGATTCCAAGCGCTTCATTCCACGCAAACTGATGGCCGACATGCGCCGTCTCTATGATGAATTGGTGGCGGAGGCACCGAAAGGCAGCTGGATGAGCCAAGAACAACTAGAGCAGCGACTTCTCGTTCCGATGAAAAATACCCTGGATCGTCTGGGACTGCTCGTGGAGACTGATTTCCCCGAATACATCTATCCGAATTTCGACCGCGACATGAAGTGGGAACTCGAAGTCAAGCACACTCCCCGCGAAACGTTTGTGGGCTACTGGGGACCGATAATCGAGAAACTCCTGAAAGTCGTGGAGGAACGTTTTGGAGACAGCCCGTATACCAAGGAGTATGTAGATGGCTGGCGCAAAAAACTGGCCCCCGCTGCCGAACCGGCTCAGGCAGAATAGTCATCCATGAGTTTGTTTCTCGGGTGACATTTGTCAACAATCTCATCTCAATTGTGGCTTCTCCCATTCTTCATTGTAGCCCAAAGGCCGTCCTTGGGGAGAAGCCGCCGAGCGTGTCCAGGTGTCCAGTTTCCCACGCGAAGCAATTCACCGTGTCGGAGCTGGCGGACACCCCACAATGCGGTGCCATCCATCAAGTGATTCCACAAGAACTTTATCGTGTCTTCCGCTATGGCTTCGACTGCCTTCACCAAACCATCACTGCGTTCCGCACTGGTGCTCTTTATCCCGCTTCTGGTCATTTACAACCTCAGCTACTTCCAGCGCACTGCCATCCCTGGAACCATCTTCACCCAATTGCAGATTGACGCCGGATTGAATGCGGTACAGATCGCCTTTCTGAGTTCCTCCTGCATTTGGGTCTATTCTCTCTCGCAAATCTTCATCGGACTATTGGTGGACAAATATGGTGGCATTCGCATCATCCTCTTCGGCGGATTATTGCTGATTGCAGGGAGTATCCTCTTTCCCTGTGCTTCCACTTTTACCATGATGTGCCTGGGAAGACTGCTGACCGGACTTGGGGCAGGGACGATATTTCTGAGCCTACTGAAGGTAATTGACCTCTGGTTCGATCGCAAACACTATCCCACGGCACTAGGCATCATCTACTTCACCGCCTACTTGGGAGGCATTCTGGCCACCGTGCCCTTCGCATGGTGCTGTCGACACTTCAACTGGAAAAATGTCCTCTTGGGCGTCGGCGTGGCCACCATCGCCGCCTACGCCTTCGTGGCGACTTTTGCCGCCCGCCACAAGCTGCCGCCACCAGCCACGGCTCCCCTCTCGCTAAAACCACTGCTGAAACTGATCCGCAACCGCAATACCTGGCTGGTCTCTTTCGTCAGCAATATCGTTTTTGCCAACATGTTCGTAATCCAGACTGTATTCGGCATGAAATTCTTGCTGGACTTTTGCGGGTTATCGACCACGGCGGCAGCGACAGTCATCCTCGTCATGACCATAACAAGCACCATCTGCGCATCGTGCCTTGGCCTTGTCTGTCGAATCTTCGACAATCGTCGCCGTCCGCCCTTGATTGCCAATAACGCCCTCAATCTTTTTGTGACGCTTTTCCTGCTGGTCTCCGTCGCCTTGCACGCTTCACCCTGGTGCTTTGCCGCTGGATATGTATTGTGCGCCTTCTCTTCCTGCTTTAACGCCATTGGCGTGATGATGATACAGGAACTCAACTCCCATGACATGGCGGCTCTGGCCCCAGGTTTCAGCAACATGGTCGCCTATTTGCTGGTGACCTTCCTGACCATCCCGCTTGGAATGTGCCTGGAGGCCTTCCCGCATCATGTCGGCACCAGTGGCGGAACTGTCTACGCCCCAATTGCCTATATGACGGTCTTTGGTTCCATGGCCTGCCTGGCTGCTCTCAGTCTGGTCATTGCCGTCCGCCTTCCTGAGACACACGGCAAATACCTGAAGGAAAAATAAGGGAAATATATCTTTGCTGTGTTCCCCATGAAGGCACCTACTTGAACCACAAGCCAGATTTCAATCCACTCAAACTGCAAGACCTAGCGAAATCTTTTCACTTTAAGCCTTAAGCCTTAAGCCAAATTCAACTAGGTGCCCTTACGGGGGATAGAGCCTTTTGTGAAAATTGGTGTTCACCCCAAAAACAACTGTCAAACATGAGCAAGCTACGCATTACCGGCACTTTTCTGGATGAGATCTCCTACGACATTCCGCACCACAACTGGGGACCCGAGGAGTGGGACGCGGATTTCGCCGCAATGAAGGCGATGGGCATCCAGAAGGTCTTCCTCATCCGCTGCTGCCTCCACAAGTTCCTGGCCTATCCCTCGAAGGTCATCCCCGCGCACGGCGGCACCTGGCACCAGCCGCCCGTTGACTGGATCGACCTCTTCCTCACCCTCGCAGAAAAGCACGGCCTGGAGTTCTTCGCCGGAACTGGCGTGCGAGACGACCTCTACCCCGAACTCAATGAACAGGCCCGCCTGGACGACGCGAAGGTGCAGGTGGAGGTCATCGACGAGATTCAGTCCCTCTACGGTCACCGCAAGGCCTTCGCAGGATGGTATATCACGAATGAGATTTGCCGCAATCTCCACGGCGCGGCGGAGCAGTTCGTGATTGAGGCCGGCCACGCCAAGAAGGTCACCGGCGGCAAGCCCGTGATGATCTCGCCCTTCTTCGCCGGCAGCAAGGTCCGCGAAATCCTCCAGGATCCGAATCACGAGATCTACGGCGTGGAAGGCCATGTGAAGCACTGGACGAAAATCTTCGAGGCCATCAAGGGACTCGTGGACATCGTCGCCTTCCAGGACGGCCATGCCGAACTCGATGAACTGCCCGGCTTCCTCATCGCCACCGCCGAACTCGCCAAGAAATACGGCGTGACCTGCTGGACCAACGTCGAGTCCTTCGACCGCGACATGCCCTGGCGCTTCCCGCCCATCAAGTGGGAGAAGATGCTCTGGAAAATCGAGCAGGCCGAGTCCGCCGGCATGACCGACGCGCTCACCTTCGAGTTCTCGCACTTCATGAGCCCCCACAGCATGTATCCCTCGGCGGGCTGTCTCTACGACCGCTACTGCGAATACGCCGGACTTCCCGCCCGTGCAAAGGACTTCAGGTAAGACATATACACTTGGTTGCGGAAGGGGCATAAAGCGTATGCGCACCGTCCCTTCCGCAACGAAAACTTATCCCTTGACGAGTAACGAATAGGCAACTATGCACCCAACTGTAAACAATAGCATGGCCAGAGCGACATGGCTGGATATTCCGGTAAAGACGGCACAGCCCAGCATGGCTACCCCGCAGAACACCATCGCAAAGCCGCCAAAATGGTGAGTCTTCGCCCAACGGGCCTCATCGTGCATAAGCCACGGCAGCCGTATGCCCACATATTTGTTCGGGCGGAGTTTGGGCAGGAGATTCCCCACCACGACCAGCAGCAGTCCCAGAAAGGCCGCCAGAATCTTTTCCAGTCCGGAAAAGTCGCCACGGCCGCTGACCCTGCAATAGAGGATGAAGCCATGCACTGCCGTCAGCAAAACGCAACTGAGCAAATTTGTGTTTGAAAGCGCCTCCAGATTGCGGGTCTCCACCACCGCCTCATGGCTGCCCTCGCCATACAACTGAATCACCTTGCGGCGACACCAACGCTGAAAAAGAGTCATTGCAATCAGCAAGACTGTCATCACAACCGGAATCGCGAAGACCTCCAGCGCATGAATTTTCAGCACAAAAACCAGAATGCTCGCCAACCACACGGCGGCAAGAAGAATCCACGAAACAGCCTTTTTCATTGTTCACCTCGCATGTTGTTAATCCAAAGAATGATCTCATCAAAGACGCCGGCATTCAACTCAAAGTAGATGAAGTTCCCCTCGCGGTATTCCAACAGCAGGTCCGCCTCCTTCAAGAGCCGAAGATGATACGACAACGCGGCCGCCGAAATCCCCAGCGCCGACGCCAACTCGCCCGCGTTCTTCCGTCCCCCGCGCAACAAACTCAGAATCTCCCGACGCTGCGGATCAGACAATGCCTTGAAACTCGCTGAAATACTCATGGATCGTGCTTAAAAACGAAACTATTTCAAAGAAATTTTAAATACCTTAGCACACCAAGCACAGATTTCAAGCCGGAACTTAAAAATATTTTGAAATATTTGCGATTTCCCCTAATGATTAACCTAGCCAGGTTAACAACATGGCATTAAATGGTTCAGAGCCAAACCGATGGGAAGAATCCCCGAATAGAGATACCACCGATAGAAAAGGACCCCTCCCCAATATGGGGACAATAATTCCGCAATGCGTTGCCCAGCGAGATTTGCTGGCTGTCATGCCACATTTGTCGCTGAATCAGGAAACTGAATTCGTCCCGAAGTTCCCCATTCTCCCGCGACAGCGCAACCCATTCTTCGACCGGAATATCGAAGTAGTGGTCGCGCGCATCCTCGATACGCTTGCGCAACTCATAGAACTGGAAGACCTTGTCCTTTTCCTCCTCGGTCAATGCGGTGAAATCGGTGTTGAGGACATAGTCCTCCAAAGCATAGAAACGCTTTCTGGCCAGCTGGAACTCGCGCTCCCGAATCGCCACCAGATCCTGCGCAGTGATGTTACTTTGTGAGGTTGCGAAGCACCGATGGAAAAAGCCATTGCGGACGTCTTCCCGCAACGCATGGTAGAGCTTCAGGTCATAGAGTCGCTGTTCCTCGGCGGTCTTGATGGTATTCAAGTGGAAGACCGCCCGCTCCAGGCTCTTCCGCGAACGCCTTGGTGCCGTGAGCGTAGCCGAATGTTGCGCGGCAGACGAAGAAGGCGGCGCGGCAGACGCTTCCGGCACGGCGACAACCGCCGCTGACTGCGGCAAATGGCCCTGCCAGGCGCAAATCCCCAGCGAAACCATCAGGATTACCAACAGAGCAATCGTGGTCTTCAGACTGGCCATCACTCCTCCTCTCCATTCATAGCCCTCATGTCATCATGCAAAAAGAAAAACCTCCCCGGCACCGAGGCAGACACATGATAGATCATCTCAGAGGAAAAGATCGTATCGGGGTCCAGGGTCTCCAGAATCAGCTGGTCCAATTCATGCTTATGCGGGATATTACGAAAAAGAGACATCATGTCCTCCTGCGTGTATTCCCGGACCGTGATGGACGCATCGATTTCGTCCAGCTTGGCGAAGTACTCCTGGATCGCAGAAAGTTGCTCGTCGGTGAGTTCCGTCTCCTCCAATGCCTGGAGGATAATCTGCCGCGCCTGAATGCGCTTCTGCGCACTGGAGACCAGGATCTTCTCCACCTTCTCGTAGTATTCCGGCATTTCGTCCCGCCGGGCGGCCAATTCACCAAGCGTGGGCGGCGGGGACGAAGATTCCCGTGGATGCTCCGCCGCCCATTGACGATTTAACTCGCGTCTTTCCTCGGCCTCGCTACGCATCTGGGCGAGTTCTGAGGAGGCCTCCTTGCGGATTTGCCGAATCTCCCCGCGCAATGCCGTCGCGTCATCTTCTTGCAAAGGAAGTTCTGCGGCATCCAGAGGCGCCGCAGGAGCGGCAGTTGGTGTCACGGCGGTATCCGGCGGCATCTGGCGAACCGCCGCACCCGCTGGAGGTTCAGCCACCGACAAAGCGGCGGAGACGTTTCGCCTTGCCAGAATGACCGCCCACACCGCGACAACCGCAATGGCGAGGGAAACATTGATACTAATAATATAACTACTTTTCATTAATGAAGTTAATTCTATTTATTTCAGCAGGAAGACACGGGTCTCGGTGGCCTCCATCGGGATCGTGAAGGCGTCGATGCCCTCGCCCAATGTCTCTCCGGAATAGACGTCCTCCACGGTGCATTTGCGTGGCAGACGGATGGTCTTCTCGCCTTTGGCGACCGCGTGGACGGAGAGGACATGCGCCCCCGCGTAGAGGTTGTCGTCGGTGGACAGATAGATATGGACTCCCGCCTGTTCTGCGACCTCGCGCAGGAATTCGGGATTCAGATACGCCCCGCCGTAGAAGTAGCAGTTGCCCTTGCGGGCGACCGCGCCCGCCGTGCCGTCCGCGTAGTTCGCCAGTTGTTCGGCCTCCGGGTCGGCGACCGCGAAGCGAGTTTCCACAGCGTAGTCACCGCCGCACTTCTTGCCATTCGGGAAGGCCACTTGCAGCGTCCCGCCAGCGGCATTTGCGACCGTCATCCCCGCCAGTTCGCTCAGGCTTGAAGTGGAGATGCCGTCGGTCGTGAGGAAGCCCGCGCCGTACACCGTGACAATCGCCACGCCCTTTTCACGCAACGCCTGGTAGGCCTCGCGCACTTGAGGCGTGTCCGCAAAGGCGTTCAGGAAAATCACCATCTTGTATTTTCCGGCGGTCTTGGCCACGTCATCCAACAGGATGATGTCCACGGGGGCACCGATTCTCGCCAAGGGGAAGCGCTGATAGCCGAGCAGTTCGCCGTAGAGCGGCTTGAAGGTGCGGCCAGGCGAGAGGTAGAGCTTTCCGTCGTAGCCATACTGATAGCATTCGTTCTCAGGGGCGCTCTGCGTGGCCTGAGACGCCGCCAGATATTGAATCGCCTGCTCATCGATGACCGCCGCAATCTCGGTGGGATCGGGGTCGGGTTGTTCCATGATGTACTGTCCCGCCGCCACAGTATGCGTATACATCTCCTTGATGGCGGGATCGTCCAACTCATCGCCACCGTGTTCGGCGAGTTCGTTCATCGGCATGCGATGCGCGAGATACATTCCGGCGTTGCGCTTGAGGACGGTGAGCGTCTGGCCGAGATTCAGCGTCTGGCCGTAGCCGCATTCATCCAGGAGATGCGTGCGCGTGTCGTCCTCCATCACGGAGAATTTCCCCGCGAGGCGGGCGGCGCCGTAGGGCTTCATGTCCGCATTCGGCGCACAGAGATAGCGCACGCTGTAACTCTGGGGCGAAAGGAAGAAGTCCATGTTGGGCGAGTCCAACAGGAGGCGCATGTCATTGTGTCCACCGCGATTGACCGTGTAGCCGAGGTTGGAGTACTCCTGATGGTAGCCATAATAGCACCCCACCAGTTTGTTCCCGTGACTGCACTCCTTCACGGTGGCGGCGATGCGGTCGATGAAGTGCGCGATGGACTCGCTGTAGAAGCGGTCGTAGAGCCGCACGAGCGCGGTGGCGGCGGGGTCGCGGAAAATGCCGTCCAGCGAGGCCTTCTGCTCCTCTGGCGTGGGAATGTGGTCCATCTCGATGCCATGCGACGCGGCGTATTTCTGGAACTCGCGGAACGAGGTCTCGCTGTAGTCGCTGAAATGCGAGCTGTGGGAAAGCCATCCCTGCCACTCGCAGCTGATGCCGCCCATCAGGTTGTAGAGCACGATTCTGCTTCCGAAGTACTCCTCGCAGTGCGTGACCAGGGCGCGGATGGCGGCGAGGGTGTCCTCCTGCATGGCGGGATCGGAGAAGGAGACCATCGACACGTAGTAGCCGCCGCAGAGGTTGCCGTTCTCGTCTCGCGCAATGCGTTCGGGGTACTTTTCGGCATACCAGAGTCCGGGGTGGCACCACACATAGAGTCCGAGTTTGGCGTCCGGGAAATCGCGCAACAGCGAGTCGAGCGTCCAGTCCAGCAGAGTGAAATCATATTCTCCAGGGCCCTTCCACCAGTCGGCGGAGGAGCCGTTGCCGCCCACGCGGCACGCCACGACATTGAACGGCGAGTTCTTGCCCTCCATTCCCGTGGGCAGCGTGCGCTCCGGAAAATACGGATGGATGGTATAGCAGTTGTAGAAGAAGGGCTTGCCGTTCAGCATCGGCGTGGGACCGGCCGCGCCCTGCTCAATCCGCAGGCTTGCCGACTCGCCAGGCGTCTTCTCTCCGCCCAGACGGACGCTCATGTCGCACTGCACCGTGGTCTCGCGGCCGCAGATGCCGACCTGGAGTTTCCCTGTGCACTCCGCGCCATACACGAAGGGCTTGAGGTCCGGCAGAACGACGCGCGCCACGCCCGACTCGTCAAACTCCGCGCCCAGTTCGGCCAGCGTGCCGATGCGGCCGTAGAGTTCGCGGTCCTGTCCATCACGGAGAATCGCATAGAACGTCTCGGTCTCGTCGAGCCATGGCTCGCCCTGTAGAATCACCACCGTGCCATTCGCCGAATCACACTTGGCGGAAAGGATTTCCGCCTTCCCCTTGGGAACGCCCGTGACATTTTGGGCGACCAGCTTGGAGGTCTGGGGTTTCATGAACTTGTGCCAATAGCTGGTTATCTCATAGCCTGGCGGAACCAGCCCCTTCGCGAGCTTGTCGGGGAGGTCCTTTGGCACCACGCTCTCCACCTCCAGCGGCACGCCTCGTTCTTCGTAGAAGGCGCGACGAGCCTGCGCCAGGCGTCCCGCCTTGCCCAACGTCATTTCGCGCGGACCGCCCATCGCCAGAAGGCTCGTGCCCGAGCCGCTCACGAATTTCACCGCGAGGACATTCTTCCCCGGGCGTAGTTTGACCGTGAATTTGTGGTCGGTCAGTTGCGGCGGGTGGAGAACATTGCCGACATTCAGCGTGGAGAACACCTCCCCGCCATTGCAGTAGAAGGCGAACCACCAGTCCGCCCCGGCCCCCACCGTGTAGTCCATCGCCTCCGGGACCTCCAGTTCGGCGTAGAGCCAGGCGGTGGCGCCCTCGCGGACGCCGCCCAGCGCAGGCGCGAGGTCCACCGCCTCGTCCACCTCCATCGTCACCGGCGACTTGCCCTGCAAGGTCTCTGGAATCGCCGAGAGTTCCTCCGCCGACGGGACATAGTTCCGCTCGACCAGGGGAAACACCTTCCATTCTGAGGGATACGCAGGAATTTTAGCCAGGTCAGCGGTATTTGCCATCATCAGGATTGCGGAGAAAAAAGCCAAAAAGGCTACGATTATCTTAGACATCGTTGCAAAATGGAAAGAAAGTTTCGGGAATGTAGGTAAAATAATACCACAAACATCACTCGGCGGATATTTTGACAATCACGCAACGGTGCACACAACAGCAGCAACACTACTGTCCGATAAAAAAACTGTTTGACTAGAAAAAGTTCAAGGATGGCTCTAAATTAAGGAATCGCCAAACCCCTTAGTTTCAGCAACCAAACCTTGAACTATGCATTACAATAGCATCTTTTCCCAACTTTTCCAGTTCATGCCCCGACATCGTTTCGAAAAAACTGCCGAGGCCAACAGTTCCAACCGCTACTGCAAGCATTTCACCGCCTGGCGGCAGTTGCTCACCTGCCTGTACGCGCAGATCACCGGCAAGGACTCCCTGCGGGAAATCTGCGACGGACTTCTGACCAACCAGACGCGGCTGTACCATCTTGGAATGGAGCCGGTCGCGAAGTCGACGCTCGCGGACGCCATGAACCGGCGCGACCCCGCCGTGTTCAAGGCCCTGTTCGACGAGCTGCTGGCCAGGTGCACGAAGCTGGCCCCGGGGCACGGCTTCCGCTTCCA
>JAFZWH010000082.1 GCA_017617415.1 Victivallales bacterium
CGCGGAACAAAGTGACGCGCAAGGCCGTCCGGAAGGGCGTCGGCGGAAAGCATGGCTTTCCAGACGACGGCTGGCCGGACGGTCGTGCGGACGCGCTGTCCGCAGGCGGCAGGCGTGATGCAGGCCTTTTTCGCGTGTTTCGCGTGTTTCGCGGGAAACACCACCCGATAACCTTCGTTGTCGGAAACCACGTTGGCATGTTAACTGTATAATTCCCTTCGATTTTATCGTGGGAGAAAGGCATCCTCATGAAGATGTGCGTAAAAGCACTGCGTTTTTGGATTGGCTGGCTATGATTTACTTCTTCTCCGATGACCACTACGGCACGCATGCCGGACGAAGCCTCTTTGAGCAACTGCCCGAAGAATTGCGCGTCCGGATGGTTTTTGCGGAGAATGACTGGTCGCTGCTGGAGTCCGGCCGCTGGACGGCCGACTGCGAACTGCTGATTCTGCATTGCATCGCAGGGACTTGCGGACAGCCAATGCCGGGGGAGGGTGCGGAGACCGCAGTTAAGGCGTATCTTGCCCGTGGCGGAAATGTGCTGCTGCTGCATGGTTCGAGCGCGGCGTTCTGGCATTGGCCCTGGTGGCGGCGCATCGTCGGGCTGAGGTGGGTTCGTGAACATGACCCCGATGGCGCGGCGCCTTCCACGCATCCACATGCGCCTTGCCGGGTGGAGACGGTGCCCTCGCTGTATCCTTTGGCAAAGGTGCTGAAGCCTTTTGATTTGGAGGAAGATGAGGTCTATATCAATTTGCAGGATGAGGGGCCGGTGACGGTCCTGATGACCACCGAGGTGGCTGGAAAGCGCTACCCGCAGTGCTTTGAGGCGCAATCGGCAGCCGGTAGCCGCATTGTGAGTTTTCTGCCTGGACACCGGCATGAAAATACTCATAATATAACACTAATACAAGATATTACATTGTTAATAAATAACCTCTTGGGGAGGCAGCCATGAGTCTTTGCAGTCGGTTTCACGGTTTTCAGCGTGCCAAGGGGCATGCGCTCTCGTTTGCGACAAGTCCTTCCTGCTGGCAGAACGGTCTGCCGATGGGCAATGGGCAATACGGCGGCGTGGTTTACCAGTCGGCGGGAAGCATTCTCGAATACGCCTTCACGCGACTTGACCTCTGGAAACGCCGCCTCGTCGGTCCGGGGCGGATGCCGCTGGACCGCTTCCGCGAAATCTTGGAGCAGCGGGGCGCCGAGGCGCTGATGAAGGAACTGGATGTGGAGTTCCAGGACACCGAACGGCCCTGCTTCAAGCCAGGCGGATGCCTCCAGCTTGGAGTGGATGCCTTCGACGGCTTCAGCCAGGAGCATACGCTCTTTGCCCGGACGATGACGCTGCAGCCCGCCTACGGCGAAGTCTCGGGCTTCACGGAACTGGCCGCCAAGGCCGTGTCCTGGACTGCATTGGTTTCTCCCGGAACCAATGATATTGCGGCGATACATCTGGAAGACAGTTATTTGCATGCACAATGCGTGTTTCCTTTCGAGCAGCGGCTGAAGCTCTTCCGCAAATTCGACGAGCAGGCGAGGGTGCGTCGGCAGGGCGTCACCGACGATGGCATTCTCTATGTCGAGTTTGACTTCGGCGAGCAACTCCATGCGCTGGCGGCGGCGCTGGTGGACGGCGTGCCGGTCCGTCCCGTCCAGGGCATCGAGGAGTCTTGCGGCGTCGCGGTGGACTTGCTGCTGGACTACACGGAGAGCGATCTGGCGATGCTGAAGTCGAGTCTTGATCATGTTGACGCCGTGTGCGGCGAACGCTATACCTACGACATCTATCACACTCTGGTGGTGGATCCGGAGGGCGCACGCGGCGATTTGCTCGAAACGGCGCGGCGGAGGCTGCAGAAGGCGAAGCGCATGGGCTTTGCCGCGTTGCAACGGGACAACCGGCGATTCTGGAGGAACTTCTGGAACCGAAGCGGCCTTGCTTTGGAGAATGCGGCCGTCGAGGGATTGTGGTACAACAATCTCTATCAATTGGCGGCCACTTCGCAGGGAAAGGCCATGCCGGGGCTCTTCGGGCTGTGGAATGGCGCGGCCTCGGCGCCTTGGAATGGCGACTACCACGGCAACATCAATGTCGCGATGTACACCTGGCCGCTCTTCGGCTTGAATCATCCGGAGCTGCTGGAACCCCTTTTCGCCACGATGAAGGGCTGGTTCCCCGCCATGCGGAGGGAAACCCGCGAGCGCTTCGGCGTGGACGAGCTGCGCTTCCCGCAGGCGTGCGGGCCGGACGGCGAGGAGATGTCCCGCGGCTTCTATCGAACCATGCGGTGCTCGACGGGCTTCTACGCGGACTCCTACTGGAAGCGTTTCCTCTACCATCCCGACCTGAAGAAGCTGCGCGAAGAGGTGCTGCCCGTCCTCGAGTCGTGCGCGCGATACTACTTCATCTACTGCCGGCAGGAGCCGGACGGCTCGTTCCGCATCGGGCCGTCGTGGGCGCCGGAGCAGGGCGTGTTTCCGGCGTGGGACACCGGAAATGACCTCGCGCTCTTCAAGGAGCTCTTCGCCGCCGTCGTCGCGGCCAACCGCCGTCTGGGCCGATGGAGCGCGACGGCGGCGCACGCCCAGGAGCTGCTGGAGCACTTCCCGCCATATCCCGTGCAGGACGGCGAGTTCCTCATCTCGGGCAGCGAGACGGGGCGCACGCTGCTGTGCCACCCCAGTTTTCTGGCATGTGTCGTGCCCGCCGAAGAAATCGACGCGGATGCGCCGCTGGCGGCCATGGCGCGGCGGACGATGCGGAACTACTCCGAGCACACCCAGCGCAAGGGGCTCAACGGCCGCCCCGGCTTCGGCTGCGATTTGACCGCCGCCTGGCTCTTCGCCTGCGCCGTCAAGCTCCGGGACGCCAAGTTCGCCCAGCTGATGCTGCGCGATGTCCTCATCGCCAACCATGTCAAATCCAACGGGATGTTCGCCTTCTCGCCGGGCCAGGTGCTCTCCGACGTCCGTGACAAGCGTCAAGCCTATTTCGTGCAGGACACCCAGGCGCATTCGCTGCTCGGTCAGACCTCCACGCGATATGGCCGTGACCACTCGATGTCGATGGTCCAGCTGGCCAGCGGCTTCCTCTACGGCGTGATGGAGTGCCTGTTTCAGAGCCAAAAGCAGGAAATCAAACTTTTCCCATTGCCATTGAACTACTTCGGGGAACGCCTCTCCTTCCATCGGCTGCTCGCCCAGGGAGGCATCGTGGTCTCCGCTGGAAAGGACGAGGCGGGCACCGCGTGGTTCTCGCTCCGGAACTGCTCCCCATACCCATGGGAGGGCACGCTGCGTCTCTTTGACCACAATCCGCCACCGCGCCTGGTCGCCGCCGGCGGCGCAACCCTGGAAAGGACCAGCCGGACCAAAGGCGTCTATCGGCTTAGCCTCGCCCCTTGGAAGGCACTCGAATGGCAACGCGATGCGGCCGTGACGCCCGACGAGGCGGTGCCCCCGCATCGACCCGCCGTGCGCTCCTACGGCAAAGACTGCCCCATCCAATACGGAGACGACCAAAGCCGGCTGTGACCGGAGGCGGCGGGGACAGACCATGGTGAAACGACAAGATAGCTTCATTCTCAAGTGGATGCTGGCATTGTGGCTGGGACTTGCCTGGTTCTGGCCAAATGGCAGAATTGTCTTGTTTTGTCAAGAATTGTCCAAAGAAGCCATGAAAACGGAATTGATACAATTATTTCGGGAGAAAGTCCGTGCCGGTGAATTGCCATCGTTGTTGGAGACGCATTGTACCTATAATATCCCGTTTTTGACGTTGGGGGGAAGTGTTTTCTGGACGACTTACGAGGAAGGCGGCTGGAAACTGCAGTTCAACGATGTCAGCGGCTGGTGGCGGATATTGGACGCGTCGGAGGTCCGGTTTGCACGGGGGACGACGCTGAAGCAGCTTCGCAATCTGCTGGAAGGGCGGCCGACTTCGGTGGTGTCCAACTACTTTGATGATGGCTATCGCTTTGGGAAGACGTCTGCGAAAACTCCCACGGGGCGTTCGGTGGTGCTGATTCACGGCTGGGGAGTGCGCGCAAGTTCAATGCAGAAATTGGCTGATGTTCTTGCAGAGGAAGGATTTGATGCCTATAACTACGACTATCCTTCGGCCAAGGCAACGCTTGCGGGGCAGGTGGCGGTCTTTCTGGAGAAGTTTCGTGGACTATTAGCACAACTTCCTGCATCAGAGAAGATATATCTTCTTACCCACAGCATGGGCGGGTTGATTCTGCGTGGCGCGTTGGCGCAGATGACACTCCAGGAGACACAGCGTATCCAGGCCATCGTGATGCTTGGGCCGCCAAACCGGGGCTCTGGATTGGCCTATTTCGGGAAGTTGCCGGGCGTCAGCGCCGTAAATGCCTCGCTGGAAGACATGACGCCCGATGCGGACTCATATGTGATGACGATTCCCCCGCCGGTCTGGCTGCCGCCAATCGGCATTATCGCCGGCAGCAAAGACGGGAAGGTCTCAGAAAAATCAACTCATCTTCCTGAACCACTAAAATATGAACATATAGTTGTTAAAAGCACCCATCCTGGATTGCGGAAGCCGGAAAAAGTCCTAACTTATATACTTAAATTCTTTAAGGAAAAAAAGTTCTAATTTATGCTTTGAGCTGTCGGTTGCTCTATTGCTTTTCTTCATGGACAGACCATGCCCTTGAGGCGTGGACAGACTTTGTTATTGCGCTCCCTCGGACAGAACTCGCGGATAACTGGGGACAGACCCTATTCCACTGACCTGGTGGGGATAACTGGGGACAGACCCTATTTCGATAACTGGGGACAGACCCTATTTCCACTGACCTGGGGATAACTGGGGACAGACCCTATTTCCACTGACCTGGTGGCAACTGACATAAATGGCTCCGAACTATGCCTTGATGTGGGGACAGACCCCGCCAGGAGGGGGCGTGATAACCGGGGACAGACCCTCTCTATCGCTCCTCTCTATCGCAGGTCGCGCAGGAGCGCGTCCCTCCCGTAAGCGGCTCCAGGCCATGCCCTTGATGTGGGGACAGACCCTGTTTCAGACCCTGTTTCATCATTGTCTTGACGGAAAAACAAGGAATATTCCCTTTCAGACTTGAAAAACTCCTTTATATCATTATAGTACGCGCATATGCGTATGTATGTGCGCTCATGATGCGCACGTGCGAGATGATTTTCAGTGTAGTTTTAATTCACCCAAACAAACTCCCAAGGAAACAAAATGGCAAACGACGAAGAAATCACCGGAAATGCTCCGGAAACGCCTCAGACGGCGGAAAACGCATCGGAGGCGGTTACACCTCCCAATGACGCCGGAAGCGTCCCAGAAGCCACGGACGGCGGGCAAATCAAGGTCCTGAAGGGCCTGGAGGCCGTCCGGATGCGCCCCGGCATGTATATCGGGGACACGGACGAGAAGGGCCTGCACCAGCTGGTCTATGAGGTCGTGGACAATTCCATTGACGAGGCGCTGGCGGGCTTCTGCAAGAACATCGAGGTCATCATCGGACTGGACAACTCAATCACCGTCACCGACGACGGGCGCGGCATCCCGACGGGTATGCATCCCACCGAGCATCGTCCCGCCTGCGAGGTGGCCTTGACCATCCTGCACGCCGGCGGTAAATTCGACAAGGACGTGTACAAGTTCTCGGGCGGTCTGCACGGCGTGGGCGTCTCGTGTGTGAACGCGCTCTCCGAATGGCTGGTGCTGACGATTGACCGAGATGGAAAGCGCCACCAGATGCGCTTCTCGCGCGGCAAGGTGACCGAGGAGCTCAAGGTCATCGGTGACGCGAAGGGCACGGGAACCACCGTGCAGTATCTGCCGGACCCCGAGGTCTTCAGCGTGCTGGAATACAAATGGGAGATCCTCTCCAAGCGTCTGCGCGAATTGGCGTATCTGAACGCCGGCATCAAGATCACGCTGACCGACGTGCGCGGGGCGAATCCCCGCAGCGAGACTTTCCACTATGTGGGCGGCGTCTCCGAATTCGTGGGCTATCTCAACCAGAACAAGAATGTCCTGACGCCGACGGTCGTCGCCTTCTCCGGCGAACTGACTGGCTTCCGCTCGGACGGCACGGGCGATTTCCTCTACGACATCGCTCTTCAGTACAACGACTCCTACGAGGAGTCCCTCCACTCCTTCGTGAACGGCATCAACACCAAGGACGGCGGCACGCACCTTTCCGGCTTCCTCACTGCCCTGACGCGCGCCATCAACAACTATCAGAAGCAGATGGCCGAGGAGGCCGCCAAGAAGACCGGCAAGAAGCCCGTGAAGGGCGAGAAGAAGGGCGAGAAGCCGAAGGGCGGCAAAGAGGTCACGGTCACCAGCGAGGACGTTCGCAAGGGCCTCGCGGCGGTGGTCTCGGTGAAGGTCGAGAATCCGCTCTTCGAGAGCCAGACCAAGACCAAGCTGAACAACCCCGAGGTCAATGGCCAGGTGATGAGCGAGACCTACGCGCACCTGAACGCCTACTTCGAGGAGCATCCGCAGGAGGCCGCGCGCATCGTCGAGCACGCGATCATCTCGGCGAAGGCGCGCGAGAAGGCGAAGCAGGCGATCGAGGAGGTCATGAATCCGCAGAAGGCGCTGGTGGGGCTGGTGGGCAAGCTCTCGGACTGCTCGTCCAAGGACCCGAGCCTCTGCGAGTTGTATATCGTCGAGGGCGACTCCGCCGGCGGCTCCGCCAAGAGCGGCCGTGAAAGCACCTTCCAGGCGATTCTGCCCATCCGCGGCAAGCTCATCAACGCCGAGAAGGCCACGCCCGAAAAGCTGCTCAAGAACCTGGAGATCCGCTCGCTCTTCACCGCCATCGGCGCGGGCGCGGGCGATGACATCGACATCTCCAAGGCACGCTACCACCGCATCGTCATCATGACGGACGCGGATGTGGATGGATCGCACATCCGTACACTCGTGCTGACCTTCCTCTTCCGCCACCTCCGCCCGCTGGTCGAGGCCGGCTACGTCTATATCGCGCGTCCGCCGCTGTTCAAGGTCACGCAGGGCAAGCAGGAGCGCTATGTCGAGACTGAAGACGACATGAACAACACGCTCACCAGCCTGGGACTGAACAAGCTCACGATGCGGCTGCCCGGCGGCGAGACGATGCCTGGCGACCTCCCCGCGAAGATCATCCAGGAGATCCTCGACTGCCTGCGCCTCTGCAACACGAACCTCCCGCGCTACGGCATCCGCGCCAAGGAGTTCCTGGCTCAGCGGGCCGAGAAGGGGTCTTTCCCCGGCTATCTGCTGGAAATCCGCGAGAATGGCGTGATGACCTCCACCTACGCCTGGAGCCAGGCCGAGGCGGACGAAATCGCCGCCGCCGC
>JAFZWH010000083.1 GCA_017617415.1 Victivallales bacterium
ACCTCTAACCTCTAACCTCTAACCTTCCCAAACGATGGGCAAGCCAATCACCAATGACCTGACCTGGTCGGTTTCCCGCGCCAGGCTCTTCCGCTCCTGCCAGCGCGCCTACTATTATGCATATTATGGTGCCTGGGGTGGCTGGAGCACCGATGCGCCAGTCGTGGCGCGGCTGCTCTATCGGCTCAAGCAGATCCAGTCCTTCCCGTTGTGGGGCGGAGGCATCGTCCACGAAGTCATCCGCGATGCGCTGACTCGCTGTGCGATGCAGCAGAAGCCCGTCGTATTGGAGGAACTCCAGGCGCAGGCGCGGACGATGCTCCGAAAAGGCTGGGTGGAGTCCCGTGACCACGCCTGGGAACAGGACCCCAAGCGCACCACCAATCTCTTCGAGCACTACTACGGCGAGGGACGCGACATCCCCCGCGAGCAGACGGACGCCCTCAAGGAAGGCATCTACACCGCGCTGGACAACTTCGTCCACTGCGACACCCTCGCCGAAGTGCTTAAACTGCCCTACCGATGCTGGGCGGAACTCGACAAACTCGAAAGCTTCATTGGCGGAGAACTGCCGGCGGATGACCGCGCCCCCGCCCTCCCCCTCAAGGTATGGTGCGCCATCGATTTGGCATACTTTGACCAGCAGGGGACCCTCCACATCATCGACTGGAAAACCGGCTCCGAACACAAGGAGGAACTGCGACTCCAGCTCGCCTGCTACGCACTCTACGCGATGAAAAAGTACCAACTCCCCCTCGAAAAAATCACCCTCGGGGGAGTCATTCTCAATGATGGCGGACGACTCAGCCCGTATGCCATCTCGAAGGAAAACCTCGTCGCCGCCACCGACCAGATGCTCAAAAGCGCCTGCGCCATGCGCGGAAAACTCCAGGACGTCACCGCAAACACCGCCAACGAGGAGGAGTTCGAGTTCACGCAAAACGCCGTATTCTGCAACTCGTGCCCCTATCGGCAAGCCTGCCCAAATGTCGGCGGAACCCTCCCCGAATGAGCAATTTTTAGCCAATGGTTAATTTCTGTCCATAGCGGATGGTTTTCTGGGGACAATTTGGTAATTTGTCGTGCAAATCCGTTCTCGCATCTTACATTTAGGTTTTCAACCGATTTCTTTTCCTTATTAAATAAGAGGCATTACCATGCAATATGACCAGAACCATGCTCTTTTGAGCACCGAGATTCCCGAGTTGACCGCCGTTCGTCGCGGCAAAGTCCGTGATGTTTACGACCTGGGCGACTCGATTTTGTTTGTGGCGACGGACCGCATCAGCGCGTTCGACTGCGTGATGCCGAACGGCATTCCCGGCAAGGGCCGGGTGCTCGCGCAAGTGACCTTGAACTGGTTCAAGGTGCTCACGGGCATCAAGAACCACCTGATCACTGCCGATGTGTCGAAGTACCCCGCCGTGCTCCAGAAATACGCCGCCGACCTGGAGGGCCGTTCGATGCTGGTGCGCAAGCTGAACATGCTCCCGGTGGAGTGCATCGTTCGCGGCTACCTCACCGGCTCCGGCTGGTCCAGCTACCAGAAGACCGGCAAGGTCTGCGGCATCCCCCTGCGCGAGGGCTACCAGAATGCCTCCAAGCTGGACGAGCCGATCTTCACCCCCACCACCAAGGCCGAAACCGGCCATGACGAGGCGATCTCCTTCGAGGAACTCTCCGCACAAATCGGCTCCAAGCTCGCCGACGCACTGCGCAACGCCTCCATCGCGCTCTACAACCAGGCCGCCGAATACGCGCTCCAGCGCGGCATCATCATCGCCGACACCAAATTCGAGTTCGGAACCGACGAGAATGGCGACCTCATCCTTGCGGACGAGGTCCTCACTCCCGACTCCTCCCGCTTCTGGCCCGTGGACTCCTACCAGGTCGGCAAGAACCCGCCGTCCCTCGACAAGCAGTTCGTGCGCGACTGGCTGGACAGCGTGCACTTCAACCACCAGCCGCCCGCGCCGGAACTCCCGCCGGAGGTCGTCCAGAAGACCCGTGAGAAATACGAAGAGGCCCTGGAAAGCCTGAAGGTTAGAGGTTAGAGGTTAGAGGTTAGTCTCAGGTCTCTGGTCCCGCCAGTCAGGTCCCAGGTCTCAGGTCTCAGGTCCTATCAAACTACACGACAATGTACGACACCTACGAAAGTCCGTTTTCCAAGCGGTATGCCAGCCGCGAGATGCAGGAGCTCTTCAGCGAACAGCACAAGTTCCGCACTTGGCGGAGGCTGTGGATTGCGCTGGCGGAGGCCGAACAGCAGCTCGGCCTGGAGATCACCGACGCGCAGATCGCGGAGCTCAAGGCGCACGCCGAGGACATCAACTACGCGGACGCCGAGGCGCGCGAGAAGGTCGTGCGCCATGACGTGATGAGCCACGTCTATGCCTACGGTCTGCAGTGTCCGACCGCGAAGGGCATCATCCACCTCGGCGCGACCTCCTGCTATGTCGGCGACAACACGGACCTCATCATCATGCGCGAGGCGCTGACGCTCCTGCGCGGAAAGCTCCTCACCGTGGCAACGCATCTGGCGGACTTCGCGGAGAAATACGCCGCGCTGCCCACGCTGGCCTTCACGCACTTCCAGCCCGCGCAGCCGACCACCGTCGGCAAACGCGCGACGCTGTGGCTACAAGACGTGCTGGCCGACATCGAAGACCTGGACTACGTGGTCTCCACCCTCCGGCTGCTGGGTTCCAAGGGCACCACCGGCACCCAGGCCAGTTTCCTCGAACTCTTCAATGGCGACCACGCCAAATGCGAGAAGATTGACGCCCTCATCGCCGAGAAAATGGGCTTCCCGGGCTGCTATGCGGTCTCCGGCCAGACCTACTCCCGCAAGGTGGATTCCCGCATCGCCAATGTCCTTTCCGGCATCGCGCAGAGCGCCGCGAAGTTCTCCAACGACATTCGGCTGCTTCAGCACCTCAAGGAGGTCGAAGAGCCCTTCGAGAAGTCCCAGATCGGCTCGTCCGCAATGGCCTACAAGCGCAACCCGATGCGCAGCGAGCGCATTGCCTCGATCGCGCGCTACGTCATCTGCGACGCCCTGAATCCCGCTATCACCGCCGCCACCCAGTGGTTCGAGCGCACGCTGGACGACTCCGCCAACAAGCGCATCGCCATGGCCGAGGCCTTCCTCGCCGTGGACGGCATCCTTGACATCTTCGCCAATGTCTCCAATGGCCTGGTGGTCTATCCCAAGGTCATCGCCAAGCGCCTGGCCTCCGAATTGCCTTTCATGGCCTCCGAGAACATCATGATGGACGCGGTGAAGGCCGGAGGGGACCGCCAGGAACTCCACGAGGCCATCCGTACTCACGCGCAGGCCGCCGCCGCACACGTGAAATTGGAGGGCGGGGACAACGACCTGCTTGAACGGCTCGCCACCGACCCGCACTTCGCCGCCGTGAAGCTCGACCTCGCCGAGACGCTGCGTCCCGAAAAATACGTCGGGCGTGCGCCGGAACAGGTGAAGAGCTACCTGGATAACACCGTGCGGCCGTTCCTGAAGGCAAATGCGAATAAGGCAGTAACTACTTCTGAATTAAAAGTTTAGATATTATATCAATGGAAACCATCGTCGTCTTGGATTTTGGCTCGCAGTACAGCCAGCTGATTGCGCGGCGCATCCGCGAATGCCACGTCTATAGCCGCGTCGTGCCGTGCAACTCCACGGCGTCGGAAATCGCCGCGATGACCCCGAAGGGCGTCATCCTCTCGGGCGGACCCGCCAGCGTCTATGAGAAAGGCGCTCCACAGTTGGACAAGGCGATTCTGGACTTGGGCGTGCCCGTGCTGGGCATCTGCTACGGGATGCAGTTATTGGTCAAGAACCTCGGCGGCACCGTGGCGCCCGCGCCGTCCCGCGAATTCGGCCGTGCGACGCTCACCATCCGCAAACCTGGCGAACTCTTCGCGGGACTGGACGCCGAGCAGACGGTCTGGATGTCCCACGGCGACAAGGTCACCATGGAGACGGAGGACATCGAGACGCTCGCCACCACCCCGAACTGCGAATACGCCGCCTGCCAATTGCGCGGACGCCCCCTCTACGGCATCCAGTTTCACCCGGAGGTCGTCCATACCCCGAATGGCACGCAGCTCATCCGCAATTTCTGTCTGCGCATCTGCGGTTGCCAGGGCGACTGGACGATGGAGTCCTTCATCGAGAGCTCGACCCGCCGCATTCGCGAGACGGTCGGGAACGAACGCGTGATTCTGGGACTCTCCGGCGGCGTGGACTCCTCCGTCGCCGCCGCGCTCATCCACCGCGCCATCGGCCGCCAACTCACCTGCATCTTCGTGAACAACGGCCTGCTGCGCAAGAACGAGGCCGAGGGCGTCCAGCAGCTCTTCGGACGCAATTTCGACATGGATCTGCGCTACATCGACGCCTCCGACCGCTTCCTGGCGAAACTCGCCGGCGTGGAGGAACCCGAGGCCAAACGCCACATCATCGGCAAGGAGTTCATCGAGGTCTTCGCCGATGCCGCGCGTTCCGTGGACGGGGCGACCTTCCTGGCGCAGGGCACCA
>JAFZWH010000084.1 GCA_017617415.1 Victivallales bacterium
GAGGTGGGAGGTGGGAGGTGGAAGGTGAGAGGTGGAAGGTGAGAGGTGGAAGATGAGAGGTGGAAGGTGAGAGGTGGAAGGTGAGAGGTGGAAGGTGAGAGGTGGAAGGTGAGAGTACTGCTGGCGCCCCGCCAGCAGATGATGCACTGTCGGCGCCCCGCCAGCAGGGTGGGAGGTGAGTTCTGCACGCCGCGTTCCGCGCGGCGCCATGTCGTGAAAAAGCCTAACGGCGTAGAGTTCTAAAAAGTAGAGGGTGGTTCACTAATTGTGCTTTTTCAGGATGCGCTCGATGAATTGCATCACCGAATAGCCGCAGTTCTGTCCGGTGGCGGCGTGGGTGAAGCCATCCAGCACGATGTGGGTGGCGTCCGGATGTCCGAACGTCTTGAGCATCTGGACCATGTAGGCGTTCTCGGCGGGACGTCCCGGCATGTCGTAGCCGTCGCTGCCGGTGATGCAGACCAGCGGCGGGACATCCGGCGAAATCCAGTAGATTGGCGCATATTCGTCCAGGACGGGCGTGGCTCCCAGGCGTTTGTAGCCCAGGTCATGTTTCAGCTGGAAGTGGGTGGTCATCTGGCCAGTCACCAGAACGAGTCCTGCCAGTTCATGGTAAGAGTGGTTGTGGAGGGCGAGCAGATTCGGGTTCATGCCAAGCATGGCGGAGAGCCAGCCGCCAGCGGAAATCCCTCCGATGAAGACGGCGGACGGGTCGGCGCCGAGTTCCCCCAGGTGGTCCAGCACCCAGGCCAACGCGGAGCCGGCGTCTGCCAGACAGTCCAAGGCGGTGAACTCCACGCCGGAGGTGCGGTAGCGCACTTCGGCGATGACCATCAGGCCATTCCAGAGCTGCGCAGGCGCGTCCGAGCCATCGCCGGTGAGACCGCCGCCGTGGTACCAGACCATCACGGGGAAGGGCTTCTCGGTCTTCTGCTTCGGGATGCTCAGGTAGATCTCCTGCTGGGGATGATCACCATAGGAAACCACCTTGACATCATAGCTTTTGCGCTTTTCAAGGACGCTTTTTCGGTAGGGCGTCCAGTTGTCCTGGATGGCCTGGGCGAGTTTGCCGGTCTGGTCGGCGGCGGCGAATTTGCGCCGGAAGAGCATGGCGTAGCCATATGGATTGCCATCCGGCAGGGCAGTCACGGCCTCGCCGGCCGTCAGTTCGCGGTCGGCTCCGACCAGATAGACCGATGTGTAGAGTCCGCCCATTCCCGCGCGATTGAAGACACCAAGCGACAGTAGGACATCCGCGTCCGAGGCAAGCTTGCCGGTGACTTCGACGGCCAGCGGGTAGTTCCAGAGGTCATCGGGAGCCATCCCCGTGTTTGCCCAGGTCTGCTCGGCAACGAGTTCGCCGTCAAGGTATGCCCAGACATCCTCGTCCACGCCTGGAATGACCAGGTACCAGTGTGCCCGCGAGGCCAAATCCGGCGTGTGAATCCGTTGACGCAGCACTCCAAGACCGAGGGGATTTTCCGCACCTTGCTTTTCCCAACCTGCGCCCGTATTGTCCTGGTAGTCGCTCCAGTCATGATCATCCTGCAGGGGGGCCACTGCGGTATGCATGGCGGTCATCGCGGCGGGCGAGGGGGATTTCAGGTTGGGGCTGGGACCGGCCAGCGCCGACACCATTGAGAATTTCCAGACGGATGGCAGGCGCAGAATGGTCATGCCCTCTGGGGCGGATTGTGAGGCGACATCGGCAGCAATGGCGGTCATGGCTGTAAAAATTATTGATAATATACTTATTTTAAGTATGTTATGCATTTATTAATTACTTGTACAGATGGAGCGCGTCTGCGATGGCGGAGCATTGCGCCTGAAGTTTTGCGCAATTGGCAGGACCGAGGCGGACCAAGAGCTTCTGTGCGTCGTTGAGTTGCTCGAAGACAGGGTCGGCGAAGTGGTAGATGCCGTCGGTTCCGGTCGGGACAAGCTGCGGGTCGAAATCGAATTTTGGCGTGGTGAGGATGGTGTTGAAGGCCTCGGTGAGGAGCTGGCGGATGTTCTTGTCCTGGTAGCCGAGCTTTTTGCAGCATTGCTGCAGGACCGGCTCAGCCATTTCAAACCATTCGGCGACCTTTTGCGGGTCGAGGGAGGTCACGAAGTCCACAGCGGTCTGGTAACGGGCGTAAGACTCGGCGGTTGCCACCCAAGTTCCCTCGGCGTTGCGCCGCGCGGAGAAAGACGTCTCGACCTGCAGGAAGTCCAGCGGGTCAAGGGGGCGTTCGCCATTCGCAATGGCGTCGATTGTCTTGACCAGCCGCATTGCGGGGGTGGTCTGCGCCAGCAGTTTTGCCCAGAAGGGAGAATCGGAGAAGGCTGGAGCCTTGGCAAGCAGTTCCTCGGCGGTACGGAAACTGGCTGGAGACTGCTCCTTTGGCGCATCCTGGTTGACGGAGTTCCCGGATTGTCCAGCGGCAGTTGCGTTTTCCTGCGTAGTGGCGGCTGTGGTTGGCTGTTCGCCAAGCTGGGATGCGGGGCCCTCCGGGACCGTTGGCTGGACGATGGGCGGCGGCACCGGCTCGTCCACGCTCGCTTTGTTGGCGCGGATTCGCCAATACACGCCTCCGCCGATGCAGGCGAGGACGAGCGGTGGTAGGACAAAGAAGAAGATTTTGCGTGCGAGCATGGCTTAGAACTCCACTTCGCGCGGGGCGCGGGGGAAGGGGATGACATCACGGATATTGGCCATTCCAGTGCAGAAGCGCACCATTCGTTCGAAGCCGAGGCCGAAGCCGGCGTGGGGGACACTGCCGTAGCGGCGCAGGTCAAGGTACCACCAGTAGCTGGCGGGGTCCATTCCGCATTCCTGAATACGGGCCGCGAGGCGGTCCAGGCGTTCCTCGCGCTGGCTGCCGCCGATAATTTCGCCGACCTCGGGGAGCAGCACGTCCATGGCGGCGACCGTCTTGCCGTCGTCGTTCTGTCGCATGTAGAAGGCCTTGATTTCCTTGGGGTAGTTCATCACGATGACGGGGCCGTTGAAGACCTTCTCTGCCAGATAGCGCTCGTGTTCGCTCTGGAGGTCGCAGCCCCAGCTTGGCTTGAACTCGAAGGTGTCGGCGGCCTTCTCCAGCAGCTCAATTGCCTCGGTGTAGGTGATGCGGGCGAATTTCGCGGTGGAGAGGCGGGTGAGTCGCTCGAGCAGGCCCTTCTCGATGCGCTGGTCGCAGAAGGCGAGGTCCTCCGGACACTCCTGGAGGACGGCGGTGAAGAGCGCACGGAGGTAGTCCTCGGCGACATCCGCGTCATCCTGGAGGTCGGCGAAAGCGATTTCCGGCTCGATCATCCAGAATTCGGAGAGGTGTCGCGTGGTGTTGGACTTTTCGGCGCGGAAGGTGGGGCCGAAGGTATAGACGCTTCCCAGGGCGCAGGCGTAGGTCTCGGCTTCAAGCTGTCCGGAGACGGTCAGGTTCACGGGTTTGCCAAAGAAATCGCGGTCAAAATCCACCTTGCCGGTCGCCTTGTCCGTCGGCAGTCGGTTGAGGTCGAGGGTGGTGACTTGGAACATCTCGCCCGCGCCCTCGCAATCGCTGGCGGTGAGGATAGGGGCGTTGAAGTAGTAGAAGCCACGGCTCTGGAAGAACTTGTGGGTTGCCATCGCGAGGACGTTGCGGATGCGCATCACGGCACCGAAGGTGTTGGTGCGCGCACGCAGATGGGCGACCTCGCGCAGGCGTTCGAAGGAGATGCGTCCTTTGCTCAGCGGATAGGCCAGCGGATCGCAGGCCCCCAGCACCTCGACAGTCTCGGCGTGCAACTCGACCGCCTGTCCGGCAGCGGGACTCTCCACCAGCTTGCCGATGACCTTCAACGAGACGCCGGTGGTGAGGCGCTGGATTTCGCTTTCGTAGTTGGAAAGGGCTGCCGGGGCGACGACCTGGAGGTTCTTGTAGCAGGAGCCGTCGTTGAGTTCGATGAACGAGAAGCCGCCTTTGGAGTCGCGGCGGGTGCGCACCCAGCCGGCGACCGTGAATTCTTGACCAAAATCGCGGCTTTCCAGTACCGCCTTGATGAATGTGTGTTTCATAATATGGTTATTGGTTGGGATTTTCTGATGGAAGTGTTGCCGAGTCCAGGTGCGCCTGGGCGTTTTGCTCTGCGTCCGCACATCCCTGGACGGGTTTCTTGAAGGAAGGCGAACATGCGTAGATGAGCGCTCCCGCCAGTCCCCAGAAGACGATGATGAGCGAATTGAGCAGCGGGATGTCTCCCCGCACGCTGGCGGGTTCCGCATGGAAATGCTCGAAGAGCTGGGCGGACACCGCATCTCGCAGTCCGATTCCACCGGGCGTGATGGGGAGAATGCCCGTGACGTTCGCAAGTTGCGTGGTCAAGGCGTATTGGCCGAAGCGCATCTGGTTTTCATGTAGGGCGCGCCCCAGGCAGAAGACCGTGGAGGAGACCGTCAGGTGGATGATCACCGAAATGATCATCGCCGTCAGGAGCGCCCGTTGGTGTTTTCGGTAGAGTCCCAGCGCGTCGTTCATCCGTCGGGCGATGCGTGTGATTGCCTTGGGCAGGATTCGTTTGAGGGAAAGCTGGAGCCGCTTCACCCAGTTCCAGGCCGTCCAGCGTGGCTGGGTGAGCCAGAGCAGGTAGAGGAGGATAGTTCCCAGGCAGCCCAGGTTGATGGCGAGTATGGCGAGGGCGACAATCCAGGATTGCCTGGCGGCGAAGATGCCGGGAAGAAGACTTGCGCACAGTAGGGTCGCCACCGCCGCCGCAAAGAAGATGCCGGCCAGTCCGATGACCCGATCCACCAGATCTACCAAGGTCAGCTCAGTGACCTTGCCTGGGTAACGTTGGCTCGCGATGGCGATTTTCAGGATGTCGCCGGTGACCGAACCAGGGATGATGAGGCTGAAGAAACTGCCCACCAGCGTGAGGCGTAGCGCAGTCCACAGCGTGAGGTGCAAGCCTTGGACGGCGAGGAGGGTCTGCCAGCGCCAGGCACCCAGAATCTGAGCCAGCCCATAGAGCGCCAGCGCGGAAACCAGCGGGAGGCGCGCACCGTCACGCAGGGCGGCCAGGACATCTGCGTCCGTATGCCGAATGGTGTAGCAGAGCAGTCCTGCGGCCAGAAGCAGGAAAAGAAGCCGGAAGGCAATTGAGATGGCTGTTTTCCTGGTCAAGCCTAATCCTCGTAGCCATTCGGATGAGCCAGTTTCCACTTCCAGGCGGACTCCACAATGACGTCCAGTTCCTCGAATTGTGGTTTCCAGCCAAGGATGCGTCTGGCCTCCGAGGAGTCCGCCACGAGGCGATCGGGGTCGCCTGCGCGGCGTTCTCCCTCTACAATCTTGAAATCGCGGCCGGTGACGCGCTTGACGGAGTCGATGACCTCCTGCACGGAATGGCCGTTTCCGGTGCCCAGGTTCAGCGAGCCGCAGAAGTCGGACTCCAGAGCCAAGAGATGTGCCTGTGCCAGGTCGAGGACATGGACGTAGTCGCGGATGCAGGTCTTGTCCGGAGTGTCGTAGTTTCGCCCGAACACGGTGATGCTCGGCCTTTCGCCGGCGGCGGCTTTCAGGACCAGCGGGATGAGATGCGTCTCCGGGTGGTGGTCTTCGCCATGTTCCACCGTGGCGCCGGCCGCATTGAAGTAACGCAACGCGGTGTATTTGAGTCGGCCGTTCGACTGGCGGCACTGCCAGTCCAGAATCTTCTCAACCATCAGCTTGGAGTCACCGTAGGGGTTGATTGGCTTGGTCGGTTCGTGTTCGCTGATGGGGAAATGCTCTGGTATGCCGTAAACTGCTGCGGTTGAAGAAAATACAACTTTTCTTACCTGGTTGTCCGCCGCCGCCTGGCAGAGATTGATGGCGTTTGCCACGTTGTTTTTGAAGTATTTCAGCGGATTCTTCATCGATTCGCCGACCTCGATGAAGGCCGCGAAGTGGATGATGCCATCCGGCTTGGCGGATTGCACTGCCGCCTCGATGGCATCCAGTTCCTCCAAATTGCCCTGGATGAAATGGGCGCGTTTGTCCACTGCGGAGCGATGACCGTTGAGCAAGGCATCAAAAACGGTGACCTCATGGCCTTGATTCAAAAGATATTCTGTGGTACAACTGCCGATGTATCCGGCACCACCTGCAACGAAAACATGCATTTAAGGTTAGAGGTGAGAGGTTAGAGGTGAGAGGTGAGAGGTGAGAGAAGGTTAAAGTTTAAAGGGAAAAGGTTAAAGTTAAAGTTCAGGTCTCGGGTTACGGGACACCCGGGACCTCCGGGACCTCCGGGACTTGACCTTGTGCCCAGGTCCCAGGTCCCGCCGTCAGGTCCCAGGTCCCAGGTCCCGCCGTCAGGTCCCAGGTCCCAGGTCTCAGGTCCCGCCAGTCAGGTCTCAGGTCCCAGGTCTCAGGTCCCGCCCGCCGAGTGGCGCCTTGCCGTTGCCGGATGCTACTGAAGTTTCACGATGCCACGCACTTGAATGACTGGGCGCGTCCAGCCTGGAATGGTGGTCTGCACTCCGCTGATTTCGACGGGGAGGTTCCGCCAGGCATTAAGATTCAAACGCTTGCTGACCAGATAGCAGACCGCGACCTGCTTCCCGTCTTTGGTGACATACAGCACATGCGTGGCCTCGGGAGTCGCCTGGCGAAGCGGATGAATGACACCCTGCATTCGCGTCAGTTCCACTTTGGGCTGGACTTGGGGGGTAACCGGCTGTGGCACAGGAGTCGCCGCCAATTCAGGAGCCGAGGGTTCCGGGGTCGCTTTGGCAAGCTCATCTGCGTTCTTTGGGGCTTCCTGCTCGTCCGTCCCGGCTTTTTCCTCGGTCTGCTTTTGTGCCGCCACCGCCGCTTCCTCGGCTTCTTTCTTCAGGCGTTCCAGCTCCGCTACCTTGGCCTCGGCTTCTGCCTGGCGTTTCTCAGCCTGAGCTTTGAGTTCTGCGATTTGCTGGGCGAGTGCCTCATCTGCGCCATTCGCCTCTTCGGCTTCTTTCTTCAGGCGTTCCAGCTCAGCCTTGGCAAGTTCACGCTCATGCGCCTGGTTGCGAAGTTGCTCTACATCGGCGTCTGCAGAGGCCAATTCTGCCTGGAGGCGTTCTGCCTCCTTGCGGACCTCGGCGATTTTTTCGGCCTGGGCCGTCTTCTCTGCCTCCAGTTTTTCCGCCTCACGACGAACTTGTTCCAGCCGTGCCGTCTCTTCGCGGGAAGTGGCCTCGATGCGTTCACGTTCCAGTCGAAGTAGTTGCGCCTGCTCCTCGGCCTCCTTCACCGCATCTTGCAACTCAGTCACCTGTGCGGAAAGCTCCTGCTGCTTGCGTTCGCTTTCCGCGCGCTGGGCCTCGGCGACCTTGACTTGCTCCAGTGCCTCCTTGGCACGCTTTTCCGCCAACGCCTGCTCGGCCGCCATTGCTTCAGCCTCCTCCTTTGCCGCGAGTTCGCGCAGACGCGCCTCGTTTTGCGCCGCCGCCAGTTTTTCGGCCATTTCTTTCGCTTCTGCTTCCCATCGCGCTGAGTCAGCCTCCACCAGCTTCGCCTTCTCCTCGGCGGCCTTTTGGCGCGCAAGCAATTCCTCCTGCTCCTGCTGCTCTTTCAGCAAGGTCGCCTCGCGCTCTGCGGCCGCCTGGCGTGCTTTCTCCTGCGCCTCGTTGCGCAACGCCTCCAGACGCTCTGCTTCCTGTTGAAGCGCAAGTAGCTCATTGTTATGGCGAGTGGTCTCGTCTTTGAGTTCTTCCGCTTGCTGACGCAGCTTGGCAAGTCGCTCCTGCTCTTCTTTCATCTCCTGTTCCTGCCGTTCCTGTTCCTGCCGGATGGCCTGGGTACGAGCAGCCAGAGTGGCGCTCTCCAGTCCCGCCGTGGCATCAGGAGTCGGTTGCTGCGGAGCAGGCGAACCCTCGCCGACATAATCGGAATGTATCCATCCCGTGGCGTTTTCAGGTGCATAGACACAAAGCCAGTCGCCGTCGGTGCTTCCCTCGGCGATGAGTTTTTCGCCTTTGGGAGCAGTGAAAAAGGCGGTGAAATAGAGTCCGGGGGCAGTATAAATGGGACAAATCGCATCCTGCACCACACCCTTTTCGTCAATGCGGTCTTTTTGAACCCAGCCGGTGATGCGAACGGGAAGGCGTACCTCGACCCAGTCGCCTTGACGTGAGACAATCTTCAACGGGGTGTTTTCCGACATTTTTGCCAGACTTTCATAATAGGTTGCGTGATTGGCACGCAGGACTACTCCATTGCCCAGGACATATCCCGGCTGGTCTTCCGCACGAAGGTTCGGGAGAACAATGATGCCAAGCAGAATGAAAACGATGTTGAAAAGATGATGACGCATTATGGTGCCTGGAGTTAGACGGTGATGCTGGTGCCGTATAGGCACACCCAATAACGACAGTTTTTTGTACAACCTATAATATATAGAGGAAATACAAACTTGTGACCCAACTGAGCCAGCGTCATGTGTTATAGTATTCGATGTGGCAAAAAAAACTGCAAATCTGAGGCTTTTTTTGATCAGCGGGGATGATGATTCCGCCATTCAGTCCGAGGCGGAGCGGATTTTCACCAGACTGGCTGGCGAAGATCCGGATCCGTTTGCGACTGAGATTATCTCCGAAGATGACCGCGGTCCGCGTGCCGAACTGATTGGCAAGGTCCTCTCCGCGATTCGCACACCGCCCTTCTTGGGAGGCAATAAGACCATCTGGCTGAAGCATTTCACGGGCTTCGGGCAGGAGCCTGGCGCACGCATCAAAAACGACCCGATGGAGCTGAAACGGCTTGCCGAGGAACTCGACGGCGAACTCCCCGATGGGGTCTTTGTGGTGCTGGATGGACCGGGCTGCGACCCCGCAAAGCCGCTCGCAAAGGCATGCTCCGCACACGGCGAGGTCATCTGGAAGAACCGCCCCAACACGATGAAAAAGGGTTGGCAGGAGGAGATGAAGAGCTGCCTGGCGGCCGTGGCGCAGGAAAAGGGCGTCACTCTCTCTTACGAGGTCAGCGAGTTGCTTGTGGGGGTGCTTGGGGCAGATACCTCGCTGATTGAAGGCGAACTCGAAAAGCTCATCTGCTATGCAGGAGTGGGCAACGAGATTACGCCCGAGGCGGTTCGGGAGATGTGCCCACCGTACAGCGACCAGGAAAGCTGGGGGCTGACCGATCCCGTGGGCAAACGGGATTTGCCGGCGACGCTTTCGATGGTGGAGAAGCTTCTGGCGCGTTCCAAGGAGCCCGCAGGGATTGCACGACAGCTGCTTGCCTCGCTTGCGCGGAATTTCTTGCAGAATCTCTCTATTCGCCTGTATATGGCGGAGAACCACCTGAATACTTCCATGGATCTCAAGCGGCATTTGGATGGATTGGAGGCGACGAAGAAACGCGAACTGGCCGCTGGCGATGCCCCTTGGGCGAATTACAATGCCTGGCGCGTGAAATTCGCGGCGGATGCGGCGATGGCCTATTCTCCCAATGAACTCATCGATGCCGTCCGCATTCTGAGAGATTCCCTGCTGGAATCCACCACCACCGGCGTATCGACCGAGGTCGCCTTGGAAAACGCTCTCTTACAAATCGTGCCAAAGAAATAATTCCCAATGGCTTACAATAATACTAAAAAAACTTCTCCCCAGACATTGGCGACCGAGCCTTCCTCCTCGGTGGATGAACTGAATCGAAACCTGGGCATCCTGGAGGAACTTAGCGAGGCGTTGACCGAGCCGAGCAACCTGGAGGAAGGTCTGCGGCGCATTGTAAAGCTGACTTGTCGCGTATTGGATTCCACGCAGGCCGCCGTGTTGCTGATGGACGAGGAGAAGCAGCGCTTCATCGTCCACGCAACGGTCGGGTTGGATCCCGCGATTTTCCGCGAAGGCAGCCCGCTGATTGTGCCGGACCGTCTGCAATCCATCCTCTTCCGTCTCCAAAACATCCACCAGATCAACTGGATTGACTCTGGGCTGGAGGGGATTCAGTTTCCCATCATCGTGATGCCGCTCTATTTCAAGGGACATCGGATTGGACATCTCTTTGCGGGGGGCGCCAATGACCCCAGCACTGCCCGTGACCCAGTGAGGAGGCGGCTTTTCTCGCTCCTCGGGCCGTTCGCCTCGCTGATCATCGAAAACGGCAAGGCGATGGATCTCATCAACCAGCGACTCGCCTTGCGCCCGACAGAGTTGGCGGACGAGGAGGTGGGGGATGGCAACCAGCTGATGATTAATTCGATTCGCAATCCCGCCAAGGTCGTTCGAATCTTCGCCGAAAGCTTCTACCGTGAACTCACCAAGGCTGGCTTCAATGCCGGTCATGTGACCATCGCCGCCGCTCATCTGCTGGACTGCATTGTCCGCAAGGGTGCCAACCTGTCGACCACCGATTTGAACTAAAATAGGATGTAACTCATTATGCCACTTTGGGATGGACGTTTCAGCCAGAGCCCGGCCGAACAGGTTCTGAAACTCTCAGAGTCAATTTCTTACGACCGGCGACTCTACCCGTATGATATCAAGGGTAGCTTGGCGCATGCAAAGATGCTTGCCCGCCAAGGAATTATCCCCAAGGAAGATGCTCGGAAGATTGCTTCGGGCCTCAAGCAGGTGAAGAAGGAGCTGGATTCCGGAAAGTTTGTCTTCAAGACCGAACTGGAGGATATCCACATGAACATCGAGGCGCGACTTACCGAACTGATCGGCCCCGCCGGCGCACGCCTTCATACCGGTCGCAGTCGAAATGACCAAATCGCCACCGACGAACGACTTTATTTGCGCCAGCAGGACGATGAGGTCTGCGAGGCGATTCGTGGTCTCCAGTATGCGCTCTGGAAACTGGCGGCTGACAACGAGAAGGTCATACTGCCGGGCTTTACACATTTGCAACATGCTCAGCCAGTGCTATTTGCACATCATCTACTGGCTTACATGGAAATGCTGAGCCGCGACATGGAACGACTGGCGGACTGCCGGCACCGCATCAACCGCCTTCCGCTGGGGGCAGGTGCGCTGGCTGGCTCGACCCTCCCGCTGGACCGTGAGTTCGTGGCGAAGGAACTCGGCTTCGAAGCAGTGCTGCAAAACTCAATGGACGCCGTGGCGGACCGCGATGTCTCCATCGAGTTCCTTTCCGCGCTGGCGATTGTCGCCATGCATCTCTCCCGTCTTGCGGAGGATATTGCAATCTGGTTCTCGCAGGAGTTCTCCTTTGTGGAAATCGGTGACGCGTTTACCACGGGCTCCAGTCTGATGCCACAGAAGAAGAATCCCGACATCGCGGAACTGACCCGCGGAAAGACCGGCCGCGTCTATGGTGCGCTGCTTGGACTGATGACCACCCTCAAGGGGCTTCCGCTGACTTATAATCGTGACCTCCAGGAGGACAAGGAGGGGCTCTTTGATGCGATTGACACCATAAAACTGGTGCTTTCCACGGTGTCTGCGATGCTCGCCACGGTCAAGCCAAAGGCCGAACGGATGCTGGAAGCCGCCTCCGATCCCGCGCTGATGGCCACCGATCTCGCAGAAGCACTTGTGCGCCAAGGCGTGCCGTTCCGTGAAGCACATCACCAAGTCGGATGCTTCGTGGGCGCCTGCGCCAAAAAGGGCATCACTCTGGCACAGGCTGACTTGGCATTCATGCAGAAATCCATCCCCACCGCCACGCCGGGGTTCCTGAAAATTTTCAATCCGATACATAGCGTCGCCGCACGCGACATCATTGGCGGTACCGCGCCTTCACAAGTCCATGCCCAGTTGTGCAAATGGGCGAAGCAGTTTGGGGCAACGATGCCGTCGGCAACAAAGAAATCTAAAAAATAGGACTTAACTAAATGAATAAGAAGTTCTTATGCTGTTTTTCAACAATGGTCTTCCTGGCTGTTGTTCTGCGTGCTGACGACTACCGCTGGATTAAAGGCACCTTCTCCTGGAAGGGAAACGGGACGCTTACCACGCAGGTGATTCCGCTCTTCGGCGAGACCTACCGCGTGAATTATTCATCCGTTCAGAAAGGCGCCTTGCGTATTACCGTGGTGGATATGGCCACCCGTCGTCCGTTGCCTCCGAAAGAGCTTGTGAAGACCAAGCAGCTTCTGCAACCAGGCAGCAAGAGTGCCAGTGGTCCTCAGAAGGCGGTGCTAATCATCGAAGGCGACAGTCATCCCTGGGAGGTCCGCATCGACCAATACTTGGACAGCATGCAGGAATGGGATTTGATGAATTTTCAAAAAAAGCAAGCTCCGGAGGAACATCTGGCCATTTGGACAGGAACAGGTTCCGAGGAAATTGTCTTTGACGGCAAAAGCGCGCCGTGGAAATTCCGCGTGGTTCAGGAAGGCGAGGGCGTGGTCAATGTCGCAGTCACCTCGGATCCGGCTAAACTATATTACAAGACACACCTTCATAATCCTGCGCAAAGCGGCGAGGGGTGGATTACCACGGCCGGAACAGTTACCATCAAAGTGACCGCCAGCAATGATACGGACTGGACCATCGAGGCCGTAAAGTAGTTCGGCCTGTTTCCCGCAGAACCAGAGGATGAGGCTTTGCCCCTAATTCGATTCCTTGCGTGGAACATATCAATTGCCAATTGCCAAACCTGATTCGCTGCCTTTATATAGAATAAGTCCTTAATATGGAATGGTTTGATGACTGAGAATCCACGGTTGAGTTTTGCCGAACGTCTGCGTCGCCGGGTGGACAATACGCCGGTTCCGGCAGCGCGTTCGGCGGCCGTGCTTACACAGATGTTATTTGGCATCAGTGCTTTGTCGATCTTCTGCTTCAGCGGGTGGTGCCTGGGCTGGATGTCGATGAACGCCGCCGCAAACGCCGTGGTGATTTCCGGGCTGGTGGTGGCTGCCTTGTATGGCATGACGCTGGAACGATATTATCGCGGTCTCCACATGCCGAAACTGGATGGCGCCGCCAAGACGATTTCCACCGCGAGCTGGGTGCTGTTGGGCATTCTGGGAATGATGTTCATGCGCTACTGCGGCTTTGTGGTGAACACCCTGACGCTGTTGGGGCTCTTGTATCTCTTCTTTGCCTTCTTGGGCTATCTCATTTCCCGTGGTCGCACGCAGGAACTGAAGCTTCTGGGCGGTTCGACGCTGACGGGGCTGGCGGGCTGGCTGCTGATCAGCAGTGCCTTGATTTGCTGTGTGTTGCGCTATACGGAGGGAATTTACGGACCAGACTTCGCTGAAACGCAGATGCCCAAATGGTTCGTGGCGATGCTGACCTTCCTGGACCGCCAGGTCGGCGTGGTTGCCATGCTGATCGGAGGATTTCTGCTGGTGTTAGTGGATTGGTATCTGCGACTGAAGGTCTTTGCCCTGCGTAGCGGCGAGGCCTTGCGCACCTTCTTCAACTGGCAGGCGAAGCTGGCGATTTTGTTTTTTCTGCTGTTGCCCATCTTTCAATGGTGGGCACTCCGCGTGCTTGACAACCGCCTTAATCAGAGTGTCAGAGAATATGAGTTTTGGGGACCATGCCTATCGGGCATAAGCCAGGAGGAATTTTCGGAGATCCGCCGTCAATTCATCCAATGGCAGGAGCACTTTGGCAGGGAATTGGGCGAGGCCACGAGCACGGACTACGAGCCTGCCACGCGTTCGCCCTTTCAATGGCGCCGCGAGACCGCTGGTCGCTGGATTCCCAATGTGGAGACCGCTGAAGAAACCGCCGCCCTTCAGGAGTATTATGCCAAACTCCAAACGGTAATGCGTCAGCTGCCTGAGCAAGTGGCTAAATTGCGGAATGGCATGGTATCTTCCGACGGTCTCTTGCTGATTCTGAAATGGCACGTCGAGGCGAACGGACAGCTACACGACAGTGTTGCCGCCTGCGAATGTCTCTCCTGGGCAACCCAGTTGATTTGCTCCCAGTTGAGAGCCTCTGCAAGCACCGAAGTCGCCAAGGCGTTGGGGTATCTCGGAGACTTCTGCGAGATGGGCGAATTGATGCTGGAGAAGTTCGGCAATGAGCCGCTGGTTCTCCACGAAGTAGAGGGGCAACTGCTTGTCGTCCAGGAGGCGCTGCAATCTCTGGGACAGCATCTGCTTCGGAAAACCATCGAAGATTTCTATATAAAACATACCCAATCGAGTTTGACAGGGACGACGCGCTGGGGAACGCCGTTTTTGCGGATCGCCTGGATTCTTCCCGCTCCCAAGATGCTGGTGATGGCCGAAATCGCCGAGTTGGCCAAGGCCGTTGCCAGGTCCCAGTCCATTCTGGATCTTCAGTTTCCCAAACGGATGTATGACAGCCCCGCCGTGCGTGCCACTATGTTGCCCCTAATCGGGCCGAAAAACTCCCTGCGTTCGCTGGCGATGCTCGCCCAAAGCCGTCTCCAGACCATGCGGCTCCTCATCGCGCTGATGCACTATCGGCTCGAACATGAACGGAAGATGCCCGCTGTGCTGGCGGAACTGGTGCCGGAGTATTTGCCAACCTTGCCGCTGGATCCGCTGGCAGAGGCGTCCCCGTATGTCGTCAGTCAGGAGCAAATGCCCATCGAAGCGTGGAATTTCCATGCCCAGGCTTTGGAGACGCGGACGCTTCCCGCGCTCGTGGTGCGCTCCTCCGCCGATTCCGCCATCTGCGCCAAAATTATGTTGAGCGAATCCGAGGCGGTGCAGGGTAGGGTGGAAGCCCCCTGAGCAGATAGTCTTATTCCCCGCGGCGCGGGAAGGTATCGTCGGCGCCATTGGCGCCATTGCAATCCCTCAACGGGACGCACGGGACGACCGGGACGCACGGGACGCACGGGGCGCACGGGACGCACGGGACGCACGGGACGAGCGGGATGCACGGGACGAGCGGGACGCACGGGACGCACGGGACACACGGGACGAGCGGGACGCACGGGACGCCTTCTGGTTCATCTTGCCTTGCCATTGGTCCCGGATGTCCCAATCGTCCCAGAGGTCCTATTTATTCCTTCTGGCAAGTTAAAGATAATATCATTCCTCCGTGTTTTTGCATACGCGCGCATGCGCGTCCAGATAGGGAGGCATGCCCCCACCCCCTACAACAGTAATGTAATGCGTTTTCGGTCAGTTGCAAGTCCATGGTCGAGAAAGGAAACGGAATCTTAGTTTTCCTATGATTTTTGCCTTGGAGCTGGAGTTTTATCAAACGATAGCGTCGATGATTCACCAGTTTCTAACCGCACAGTTGTACACAGGCATGGAAATTTCCTGCGAGGTATGACAGAACTCCTTAGAAGATTTATATTAAACAAATATTCTTTCTCACACATCTCATCGGGGTCGGCATGTTGCCGGCCTTTCACTCACGGAGGATTCAGTTGAAAGTTCTGGTCATCAATTCGGGTAGTTCGTCCTTGAAATACACGTTGTTCGACATGGCGGACGAAAGCGTGCTGTGCAAGGGTTTGGTGGAACGCATTGGTCTGGAGGGCACGAACATGACCTACCAGGCGCACGGACAGAAGTTCGAGGCTCCGCTGGACATTAAGAAGCACAGCGAGGCGCTCAAGTCCATCACCGCGAAAATGACCGACCCCGAAATCGGCGTCATCAAGAGCCTCTCCGAAATCGGCGCAATTGGCCACCGCGTTCTGCACGGCGGTATGGATTTCAGCGAACCCACGCTGGTGGACGAGGCGGTGAAGGCCTCCATCCGCAAGTATTTCGTACTCGGACCGCTGCATAATCCCGCGAACCTGGGCGGTATCGAGGCGTGCGAGGAGAGCTTCCCCGGCATCCCGAATGTCGCCGTCTTTGACACGGCGTTCCACATGTCGATGGGGCCCGAGGCATACATGTACGCCATCCCCCGCAAGTACTACGAAAAGTATGCGGTGCGCAAGTACGGCTTCCACGGCACCAGCCACAAGTATGTCTATGGCAAGGCCTGCGAATACCTCAAGCTGGATCCCGCGAAGGCGAAGATCATCTCCTGCCATCTGGGCAACGGCTCCAGCCTCTGCGCCGTGAAGGGCGGAAAGGTCGTGGATACCTCCATGGGCCTCACCCCGCTGGCCGGCCTCGTGATGGGAACCCGCTCCGGCGACGTGGACGCCGCCGTGGTGACCTTCCTCCAGCAGCAGGAGGGACTCTCCGCCGCCGAAATTGACACCATGCTCAATAAGAAATCCGGCTTCCTCGGAGTCTCCGAGCGCTCCAGCGACATGCGCGACATCCGACAGGCCATGGCCGACGGCGATCCCAAGGCCGCCGAGGTCTATAAGATGTTCCTCCATCGCCTTACCCACTACATCGGGGCATATTACCTGCTCCTCGGCGGAGCCGACGCAATCCTCTTCACCGGAGGCATCGGCGAGAACTCCTACGAGACCCGCGTGGATATCGTCAAGAACCTCGCGCCGCTGGGCTGCACGCTTGACGAACAGGCCAACGCCTGCCGTGGCAAGATGTGCACCATCTCCACCCCCGATTCCAAGCTCACCGCCATCGTGATGCCCACCAATGAAGAGCTCATGATTGCGATGGAGACGGTAAAGATTTGTGCTAAATAGTTGGTAGTAAATAAGTTAAACAGTTTTTAATGGAGAATGCCATGAGTCTCATTGACAAGCTGATTGAAAAGGCCACCACTGCCTACAAAACCGTCGTTCTGCCCGAGGGTCAGGACCCCCGCGTGATCAAGGCCGCCCAGATTATCGCCAAGCGCAAGATGGCGAAGGTCATCGTGCTGGCCACGCCAGCCGAACTGCCCGACCAGTCCGTCTTCGACGGCATGGATGTTGAGGTCGTTGACTGGACCAACTCTCCTTGGAAGGACGAGCTGGCGAATCTCTTCTACGAGCGCCGCAAGGCCAAGGGCGTGACCCTGGAACAGGCACAGGCGCAGATCAAGAACCGCCTCTACTTCGCGGACCTGATGATCAAGGCCGGACACGGTGACGCGATGGTCGCCGGCTCCATCGCCTCCACCGGCGACATGCTGCGCGCGGCGTTCCACTGCATCGGCACCGCACCTGGCATCAAATCCGCCTCCTCCTGCTTCGTGATGGACCTCAAGACTCCCGCCCCGAACGGCGAGCAGACACTCATCTTCGCGGACTGCGGAGTGAATCCGAATCCGGACGCCGAGGGCCTGGCCGATATCGCCATGGCCACCATCGCCACCTGCCAGTCCCTCCTGGGCAAGCAGCCGCACGTCTCCTTCCTGTGCTACTCCACCAAAGGCAGCGCCAAGAGCGAAATGGTGGACAAGATGCGCACCGCCGCTGAAATCACCATCCAGCGCGTGAAAGAGCAGGGCATTAACGCCATCGTGGACGGCGAGTTGCAGGCCGATGCCTCGCTGGTGCCGTCCGTCGCGGCGCAGAAAGCCCCGAACAGTCCGCTGAAGGGCATGGCGAACGTGCTGATCTTCCCGGATCTGAACGCAGGAAACATCTGCTACAAGATGGTCCAGCGTCTGGCCGGCGCCGAGGCCTACGGCCCGATTATGCAGGGCGTGGCCAAGCCGATCAGCGACCTCTCCCGCGGTTGCTCCGCCGAAGACATCGCTGGAGTCGCGGCTATCACCATCTGCCAGGCGATGTGAACCCCCGCGCATTCATTCCGCGGTTTCCTCCCTACAATTCTACGGGGGCTGCGCCCCCGAACCCCCTCATTCCTCATTCCTCATTGCCCCGGTAGCTCAGTGGATAGAGCAGCGGTTTCCTAAACCGTTGGTCGGCGGTTCAAGTCCGCCCCGGGGTACCAGTTTCACTCAGGAAAATGCCACCAATTTGCCAATTTTTGGCATTTGGTGGCTTTTTGATTGCATGTCGCCTGACGTCTGACATCCCTTTCTTTTTCCCATGAAAATATTACGCTGCGAAGTCGCGCTTCTGCTTGTCACTCTTTCCGTGCTGATCCATGCGCAGTCCATGCGCGACCGCTGGTTCTATGTCAGCCGTTCCCTTGACAGCGACACGGATATCGAGGAGCTTTTCCCGCTGGTTGAAACGGCTTCCCGCGCCGGTCTGAATGGCATGCTCCTGTCCTGTGGAGTCGAAAACCATGCCGACTGGTCGCCGAAGCGGAAGGCGCGTTTGCAAGCGCTTCGGCGTCATTGTGATTTGCATGGCATCGAAATCATTCCCATCATCTGGTCCATTGGCTATGGCACCATGCTCGGCAAGAACCCCAATCTCTGCGCCGGAATGCCCGTCCTGGATGTGCCGTATCAAGTGTCGGGGAAGGAAGCGACCCTTATGGCGCAGGGAAACCCCGTCATCCCCAACGGCGATTTCGAACTCCATGACGGGAACGTGTTTCCCTTTCAGGGATGGATTGACCGGCCGGGCGTCGTCTCCTTTGCGGATACGGAGATTCGCTATGGCGGAAAGTGCTCCATCCGACTTGAGAACTTCGCTTCGGATCCCATCGGCGGCCATGGACGCATCTGCTTCAAGGCCAGTCTGCGTCCCAATACCATATACCGTCTTTCCTGCCAGGTCAGGATGGAGGACTTCTCGGAGAATCCACAGCATGCTTTCCGACTGCAATTCTATGGCGGAGACGAACCCCGGTTGTTGTCCAGCGCCCTGCCGACCATTGACACGCAAGGTGAATGGACGTATGTCTCCATGATTTTTTCCTCCGGCGAATTGTCGGAAGGCAATCTCTATGTGGGAGTGTGGGGTGGAAAATACGGAAGAGTCTGGATTGACGACCTGAAACTCGAAATTGCCGGAGTGAACGAGGTGCTGCGCCGTCCGGGGACGCCATTTGTCGTGCGCAATGCCCTAAGCGGCCAAGTCTATGTGGAAGGCAAGGACTATGAGCCGATTCCTCCCCTGAAACGCTTTTTGGGGGACGCCGACGCTTTTTCGGAGAGCCTGGTCCTGAAACTGACCGACCATTCCGCCATCCGGGACGGCGACCGGCTGGCCATCAGCTATTACCGTCCCGTCCGAAACGGCCATCAGCGCACGACCTGCATGTCGGAGCCGATGCTTTACGATCTGCTGAAGAAGTCCGCCCATGAGATTGCGGAAGCGCTTCATCCGCGAAAGTGGTTCCTCAGCATGGATGAAATCCGCGCGGGAGGCACTTGCGCCGCCTGCATGGCGCGAAATACGGACATGGCGCATATCCTCGCCGACTGCATCACCCGGCAGTGCCAGTTCATTCGGGAGGTCTGTCCTGAGGCCGAAATCTACATCTGGTCGGACATGCTCGATCCGGCCCATAACGCCCATGACAACTACTATCGCTGCAAAGGCACCTTCGCGGGCGTCTGGAACCTCATTCCCAAGAACCTCATCATTGCCTGCTGGCACAATGGAAGGAAATCCATGCCGTTTTTCTCCGGGTTGGGCTATCGCACGCTTGGAGCCGCATACTATGACGCCGACAGCCTGGATGGCTCTCGCGACTGGCTCCAGATATGCCGACAGACCCCAGGCTGCTGTGGCATCATGTATACCTCGTGGCAGAACAAATACCAGCTCCTCGGACCATTTGGCGACATGATCCGCGCCGCGGAATGAGGTGCGTCTCCTCCGCCATGGTCGCCCGCCACTCGAAAGGGGAAGGTCTTGTTTCTCAAATATGCCATGCGGATATTTCGTCCATAAAAAATCCCCCGGCTCACAGGGAACCGGGGGGGTAAAGCGGGGCAGGGCAAGAAGCTATGCCTCGACAACCTTGGCGTTGACGGCGTTCTTCTGGACGGATGCGATGCCTTTCTTCAGCGCCGCGTCAGTGGGATAGGTCTCGCTCTGACCGATGACCTGGGTGTTCTTCGCCTTCAGGACGAAGTACTTCTCGCCGTTCTTCGCGGCCTTGACCTCGAAGCGTGCCGCGTCAGCGGCGTTCTTCTGGACGGATGCGATGCCCTTCTTGGCGTAGGCCAGCGCCTTGTACTGCTGGCTGGTCAGAATCACCTCGCCGTTGGCGGCCTTCAGGTTGAAGAAGAACTTCCCGTTTGCTGCGGTCTTGATTTCGAATTTCCCTGCCATTGCATTCTCCCTGGTTATTGGTGGATGACCACGGCTCCACGCGGAGCCACCATGACTAATATAGTGCATCATCCGTGGAAATATGATGATAGGGCGTGTTTTGGGGAACGGAAAACCACAACCGGAACCTTTTTGGTGTTTCGCTACTGTGTTGGGTGGTGGCTAAAAAGTCTCGCGAAAAGCCTGAGATCTGATGCCTTAAGCCTTAGGCTTTAAGCCTTAATTGTGGGGGTATCGCCAAATGAAAAGGGGCTGTTGCCTTTCAATGGCAAACAGCCCCTGGACTTCAATGCCCTTTCAGGACTCGACTACCCTTTTCGGGCCATTTCGCGGAGTTCCGTCCGGCGGATTTTACCGCTGGGGGTCTTGGGCATCGCGTCGATGAACTCGATTTGGCGCGGATACTTGTATGGCGCGGTGTTCTTCTTCACATAGTCCTGGATTTCCTTGCGCAGTGCCTCGTCGCCGACTTTGCCGGGGGTGAGGACGATGTATGCCTTCACGATCTGCCCGCGCACGGGGTCGGGGGCGCCGACCACTGCGCATTCGAGCACGTAGGGCAGCTCCATCATCACGCTCTCGACCTCGAAGGGGCCGATGCGGTAGCCGGAGGACTTGATGAGGTCGTCGCAGCGTCCGACATACCAGAAGTATCCATCCTCATCCTTCCACGCGGTGTCGCCAGTGTGGTAGAAGCCGTCATGCCAGCTTTCGGCGGTCTGTTCGGGCATCCGGTAGTATTCAAGGAAGAGCCCCGGCAGGTCGAACTTTTCGGCACGGACGCAGATTTCGCCAACCTCGCCGGTCGGGACCTCCTTGCCATCGGAGTCAAGCAAGACGACGTCGTAGGGCGGAACAGGCTTGCCCATGGAGCCGGGCTTCGGGGTCATGCCAATCAGGTTGCCGAGCATGAGCGTGCTTTCGGTCTGTCCGAAGCCCTCCATGATGTTCAATCCGGTGGCCTTCTTGAAGAGGTTGAAGACCTCCGGATTCAGCGCCTCGCCGGCGGTCGCGGCATAGCGGATGCAAGAGAGGTCGTACTTGCTCAGGTCCTCGCGGATGAAGAAGCGGTACATCGTGGGCGGAGCGCAGAAGGTGGTCACGTTGCTCTCGCGGATGAGCGGCAGCAGGTCCGCCGCGTCGAAGCGGTCGAAGTCATAGACCAGGACCGCGCTTTCGCAGAGCCACTGGCCGTAGAGCTTGCCCCACAGCGCTTTGCCCCAGCCGGTGTCGGAGATGGTCAGATGCAATCCGCCGGGCTGCACGTGATGCCACCAGCGCGCGGTCATGATGTGCGCGAGCGAATAGGTGTGCGCGTGGACGACCATCTTCGGGTAGCCGGAGGTGCCGGAACTGAAGAACATGATCGCGGGGTCGGTCGCGCGAAGGCCCGCCGGCCGCGGAAAGTCGTCGCCGAACGCGGCCATCTCCTTGTCGAAGTCATGTTCGCCGGGGTCGGCTTCGCCGACCACGATGCGCAGCTTCACGTCGGGGCACTTTGCCTGTGCGGCGGCGACATGCGCGGGGATGCCGTCGTCGGAGACGTAGATCACCGCCGTGACTCCCGCCTTCTCGAAGCGGTACACGATATCCTTTTCCTGGAGCTGGTTGGTGGCGGGGATGGCGATTGCGCCGATGCGGTGCAGGGCGGTCAGGATGAACCAGAACTGGTAGCGCCGCTTGAGCACGAGCATGACGCGGTCGCCTTTCTTGATGCCGAGGCTGGTCAGGTAGTTCGCCGTGCGGCGCGACTCCCTTGCCATTTCGGCGAAAGTGAACTCGCGTTTGTTGTGGTGCTTGTCGAAATAGAGCATGCACCGCTGGTCGGGGAGCTTCTTCGCCAGTTCGTCCAGCCCGTCGAAGGCGAAGTTGTAGTTTTCGGGATAGTGGAACTTGACGGACTCGAGCTTGCCGTCGGGGGCGAAGGTCTCGTCGAGGAAGCGATGATAGAAGACGGTCGGTGAGGCGGCGGGGTCGATGGCCTCCTGCAAATGGGGCAGTACGCTTTTCTGCTCGTCCTCTTCGCCCTTGATGACCACGGCGAGGAATTCGCAGGGCTCGTAGCCGATGGCGAGTTCTCCGTGGGGCAGGGCGGAGTTGTAGAGCACGCTGTCGCCGGGGTGCATGATTTCAACCTTGTCCTCGAACTGCACCTTCAGCGTGCCTTTGAGGATGTAGTCGAACTCCTCGCCCGCGTGGGTCTGGAGTGTGATGGGGGTGTCTTCCGGCTGCGGCGGAGCCTTCACGAGGAAAGGCAGCACGCCGCGGTTTTTCAGTAGCGATGCCAGATAGAGATATTCGAAGCCACCCTTGCGGCGAATCGGCATGCCGTCGCCCTGACGGTTCAGGTGGTAGCTGGAGAGCTTGGGCGAGTGCCCCGTCACCAGCTGGCTGATGTCCACGCCGAAGCGCTCCGCGCAACGGAGGAGGAAGGTGAACGAGAAATCGACCTTCCCCTCCTCGTGGTCGAGGTAGTCTTGTTCACTCACGCCGGTAATAATCGCCATTTCCTGCTCGGAAATCTCGAGAATCGTGCGCAATTCACGAAGACGGCGACCAACATCGGCAAATTGAGTGTCCATGACTTCTTTCTCCTATCGGGTGCGTTGTTTATGACTGTGCATTTTGCATTTTGGTATAGCCGAGCTTGCACGCCTCGGCATTCATGGCGACAATCTTGTCCTTGCCGGCGAAGCACTCCGCGATGGCGGCTTCGGCGGTCTCCTGGAACTTCGCGGCGTCGGCGGGGGTGAGGTAGTATTTGGTCAGCACTGCGC
Organism: Victivallales bacterium; assembly: GCA_017617415.1. GTDB lineage: Bacteria > Verrucomicrobiota > Lentisphaeria > Oligosphaerales > Oligosphaeraceae > RGIG1601. Next base: position 22,688 of record JAFZWH010000084.1, read on the forward strand.
CGATGGCGCCGAGCATGACGGCGTTGGCGCACTTGAGGTTTCCGAACTCCTCGGCGATGTCTCCGGCGCTGATGGCGATTGCCTTCTGGCCGGGCTTGACCTTTGGCGCGTCCTTGATGGTCGAGCTGTCGTACATCAGCACGCCATTCTCGCCGAGTTCAGGCAGATACTTGTCGAGCGACGGCCGATTGAGCACGACGAGCAGGTCGCAGTTGCTATCGACAATCGGCGAGCCGATGGCGCCCTTGTTCAGGATGACCGCGCAGTTGGCTGTGCCGCCGCGCATCTCCGGACCATAGCTGGGCAGCCACGACACGTTGAGGTTGCGGTATTTGCCCATCGCCGCCAGAATCAGTCCGAGGCTCAGCACGCCCTGGCCGCCGAAGCCGCCGATCTTGACGCGCAGTTCGCGGTCGAAGAGCGGAGATTCGAGCGACTCGTGTGCCTCATTGCCGCCAGGCATGGCGCGGTAGAGGGTCTCTTCGACCTTCGCGCGGTCATAGACTGGCGTGGCGCGCTTGACGGGCTCGCGCTCGTCCGCGACGTCCTTGAAGACGCCGAGCGGGAAGTACTTGGTCATGTTCTCCTCGATGAACTTGTCCATGTCGGCGGGCTTCAACTTGAGGTTGACGGGGCATCCGGAAAGCACTTCGACGAAGGCGAAGCCCTTCTTCTCCATGCTGATTTTGATTGCCTTGCGGACCGCCTTGCGCGCCTTGAGGATATTCGCGGGGGAGGTCAGCGCCACCCGCTCGACGTACACGGGGGCCTCCAGCTGGGAGACCATCTCGCAGACCTTCAGCGGGTAGCCCTCGGTGAGCGCATTGCGGCCGTAGGGGCTGGTCGTAGTCTTCTGTCCGAGCAGGGAGGTCGGTGCCATCTGCCCGCCGGTCATGCCGTAGATTGCGTTGTTGACGAAGAAGACGCAGTAGTTCTCGCCACGGTTCGCCGCCTGGATGAAGGCGTTGAAGCCGATTGCCGCGAGGTCGCCGTCGCCCTGGTAGCCGATGACGATGCTCTCGGGATTGGCGCGGGTGAGACCCGTCGCCGCCGCGGCCGAACGACCATGGGGGACCTGCAGGCCAAAGCAGTCGAAGTAGAAATAGGCGAAGACCGAGCAGCCGACGGGGCTGATCAGCGTCGTCTTGTCCTGAATGCCGAAGTCAGCGATGGCCTCGGCGATGAGCTTGTGCAGCACGCCGTGTCCGCAACCGGGGCAGTAGGACATGTTTTTCTTGATGGAGCCGGGACGCCGCTCAAACGTCTCGAAGAACCCTTTCGGGCGACCGAATTTCACCACTTCTGACATCTTCAGTTCCCTCCCTTCGCGAGTTTGCGGACATGACGGACCACGTCATCGACGGTGACCAGATTTCCGCCCATCCGATTCACCAGCGAGACCGGACGGGAGCATTCGATGGCCAGCCTGATGTCGTCGATCATCTGGCCGTTGTTCAACTCCACGGACACGAAGCTCTTGGCGTGTTCCGCGTGCTTGCGGAACGCCTTCTTCGGGAAGGGGAAGAGCGTGAGCGGCCGGATGACTCCGGCGCGGATGCCTTCTTCGCGGAGCCGTTCGGCGGCGGTGCGGATCACTCGACCGCAGATGCCGAAGCCGCTGATGATGAACTCCGCGTCGTCGGCGAGGTATTCTTCGCAGCGCTGTTCGTTCTCCTCGATGCGGGCGTATTTTTCATTCAGATGGATGTTGACCTTTTCGAGGTCCGCTGGCTCCATGTAGATGCTGGTGAGGTAGTTGGTGCGCGGGTTGACCTTGAAGTCCAGCGCCCATTCCGGCGATTCGCGGCGTGGGCGCGGCGCAGGCAGCGTCACGGACTCGAGCATCTGGCCGACCACGCCGTCGGTCAGCAGATAGACGGGCGAGCGGTACTGGTCCGCCAGGTCGAAGGCCAGTCCCGCGAAGTCGCACATCTCCTGCGCCGAGCCGGGGGCCAGCACGATGACCTTGTAGCCGCCGTGCCCGCCGCCTTTCGTGATTTGGTTGTAGTCGGACTGCTCCGGCGCGATGTTGCCCAGGCCGGGACCGCCACGCATGACGTCGATGATGACGCAGGGCAGCTCCATCGTCGCGATGTAGGAGACGCCCTCCTGCTTGAGGCTGATGCCGAGGCCGGAGCTGGCGGTCATGACGCGTCGGCCGGCTGCGGATGCGCCCATTACCATGTTAATAGAGGCGGTTTCGCACTCCGCCTGCAGGAAGGTACGGCCCAGCAGCGGGAATTTCTCCGCCGCGGTCTGCGCGATTTCGCTGGCGGGCGTGATGGGATAGCCGAAGAAACAGTCGCATCCGGCCAGCAGCGCGCCATAGACGACCGCCTCGTTGCCCTTGAGAAGGAGTTTGTTGCTGTATTCCATAAGTCATTCCTCCCCAGTGATTTCAAAGACGGTGATCGCGCCCGGCTCGGGACAGGTGTAGAAGCACGCTCCACAGCCGATGCAACCATCGCCGACATACTCGGCGTAAGGCACGCCCATGATGTTGAGGGCACTCCCCAGCTTCAACAGCTTCTTCGGACAGGCGTTCACGCAACGCCCGCAGCCCTTGCACTCGTTGGGTTCCGGATGGCACCGGAATTTCTTTTTGACAACCTGACTCATGATAGCCTATCTTTTATCTAAGAAGGACAAGGATTTCCAGTGAATTAGACAAACTCCTTAATATACACTCAAAATCGCTGTTTTCAAGTGGATTTACCCTACGTGTGTTAAGATAGCCGGGCGGCGGGGATGCTGTCATAACTCTATGAGAATTAAGAAAAAATGGCATGAAGATACGCCAAAGTTTTGGTCCATGGCTTCTCCATTGAACGAGTCATCTTTTCTTTTGCAGAGTTTCATTGGAAAAATTGGAATATGCCTCTATATTATGTCGCATACCCAAAAGCCAGAGTGGCGGAATTGGCAGACGCGCTAGACTCAAAATCTTGTTCCCGTAAGGGAGTGTGGGTTCGATTCCCACCTCTGGTACCATTTTCAGCCAGGAAATTGCCACCTTTTTGCCAATATTAGGCAAACGGTGGCTTTTTTTATGGGATTTATACAGTTGACTTGCCTAAAGCCATTTCCCGCGAAACACGCGAAACACGCGAAAAAGGACTGCATCACGCCTGACACCTGCGGACACTGCGTCCGCACGGCCGTCCGTCAGCCGTCGTCTGGAAAGCCATGCTTTCCGCCGACGCCCTTCCGGACGGCCTTGCGCGTCACTTGTTCCGCGCAGGCGCCAGGCTGCCCGGACGGTCTTGTCCATGCCGGTGAAGACGCCGGACGCGCAGCGGACGGCGGAGTGCCCCGGGCGAGAAGGCCGAAAGGAAAGCCTTTCGAGCCGTCGATGGCCGGGCACCCGCTCGTGCGAAGCATGGTGGCTTCACCCGGCATGGGTTTCGCGTGTTTCGCGGGAAGCACCACCCGGCAACTTTCTGCTGTTGGAAACCACGATGGCAAGTTAACGGTATAATTCCCTTTTTTATCGCTTGCTACAGAATATTATGGAGTCCACTCGCGGAAGCGTGAGCCGTTGGCTTCGGCGAGAGCAAGGATGCGCTGGGCGGTCGCCCCGATGCGCCATTCGCGGCCGACTTCCAGCCAGTAGAAGCCATCTTTGCGTCGGAGATATTTGGCGTCCAGGGGGCGCTCCAGACGTTCCGCGGTTTCCGCATCGTCGCAGGCACGAGCGGCCGCGGCAAGAAAGACCGCCAGAACGGTTGCCGGCACTTGCTGCGGGTTCATGCAATTGTTCGCGCCTGAGATGACATCCGTCGGCTCGGAGAGTTGTTTCCAGTCCAGCATCGTCTTTGCCTGGTCCCAAAGCCGGAGCGCCGTCGTCCGGTCTTCGGCCCATGGTTCATACCACAGCAGCGACCAGGCGTCGAGTCCCGCATAGCCACGTGGATAGAAAAGACCACTGCGCACATGATAGACCAGGTTGAGCGCGCCGCCGCCCATGGCGGGCTTGCGGAAGTGCGACAGCGCCCACTTCTCCCACCGACGCGCCTCCGCCGACCAATCGCCGTGCCCCATCGCCGCGAAGAGTTTCAGCGCATAGTGCGGATGGTTGTTGCAGGGGAAAAAGAGCAGCCCGGGCTCGCAGGTCACTCCGCCTGAGGCGCTGGCACGCATCTGCTCCACCGTGACGTCAATCAGCTTCTGCACATCGTAGTGGACGACTTTCTGTGCATCCCACACGAAATCAAAGCCCTCCGACCAGTATTTTTGGTCGCCGGTGAATGCCTCATACAGTGCCAGCAGTTGCAGGAGATGCCCCGTGTACATGACGTTCTCCCGATAGCATGGGTCTGGCGCCCAAGGCTTTGTCCCCCAATAGTCTTTCGCCTGCGAGTAGGCCCACACTTCCTTTTTGAGGTAGCGCCGGATGCAGTTGTCGAGAATTCGGCCGACGGTCCCTCGCTGTTCCGCGTTTCCGCGAATGCCCAGCGCGGCCGCGGCATATCCGGCGAAGGCGAGGTTGTAGCGTGTCGAAAACAACCCGAACTGCCGTCCGCCGATGTTCCACCATTCCTTCTCCTCCTCCGGCGACAGCGGTCCAAGCACGTGATCCAGCCAGCGCAACGCGGACTGCTCGTCTGCGGAAAGGGGCTGAAGCTCTCGCGGAGCGGCAAGGCCTGCGGGGACTTCCTCGGCGGACAAGTGGCGCGGGGCAAGGCAGGCAAGGCATGCCATCCAGGCCAGAGAAACTGCCAAACGCATCAAGACTTTACTCCAAGACAACTCCGCGACGGCTTTCGGTTCTTTCATAACTACCTCCTGGAATAATATAATCCTGAATCCGCGAATTTGGCGTTTGAGAGGTGGTGGCGTGTCGGCGCTACAACCGCGCGAATGACGGCTGTGGGACGAAAAACTGCCCGATGACGAATTCTTCAACCATGGATTCGATGCGTTCTATATTGGTAATATATAAAGGCTTTGCTCCCCATGAGGGCACCTAACCAAGGTTTTCAGCCGCGAAGCATTGAGCGCACGAAAGTGCACAACCATGCGTAACCGCCTGCAAGTTCCTGAAGTTGGCACAAACAGTATAGTCGGTTTTTGCAAAAACGCTATGCAGGTTGCTATATTTTTCACGCCCACGTAGGGGGCGAGACATAAAGTTGCATCAGTCTTGGCTATATGCGGTCAATCAATAATGCCATCAGCGTATGTCTCCTATGCACACGCTGTGAAGGTCAATAGGCACAAAAAAGACGGACGCTTCGGCGTTCGCCTTGGGCCGCAGAAGCGGGGATGAAATTACATCGGCATACTAATTCCGGCTTCCTCGTCCCGCTTCCATTCCTCTCGGTATTTTACAGTATCAGGATGAACCTCATATTTATATCCATTCCCGCAGTCTTTTGGAGGCGAGGCATTCCCGCCAATTTTGCCTTCAATCGTAACCAAGTGCCAGCAATCATGATTTTTCGGGATTCCATTAGGAAAGGCATCGCATTTGTACGACTCAGAGTTTCGGTTATAATGCTTGCAGGTTTCGCAAAGGTAATTAAATGTACTCATCTTAACCTCCAGTCACTTAGCAATTCGAGCAATGCATCTTCCTGTTCCATCAATTCTAGTTTGCCCATATTCATAAGAGTTACATTTTCCGTTAACCATTCGTTGTTTCAATTCACGCGTCCACGAATGGCATAGCGGGCCGATGATGGCTCATGAGATGGAGATTGGTGTGCTTGTAGGTCTTGTTACCTCGGCGAATTCCGAAATTCACGGTAGAGAGCGGCGCCTACGGCGTTCATGATGGCGATGTATTTGGCTTTGTCCTCAAACATCTCGGTGTAGCGTTCCATGCTCTCCGTGTAGGCCTCCTGTGCGGTCTCATCGAAGAACCTCGGGAACTGGCTGTCCTTGAAAATCTGCGGATCGGAGGAACAGGCGATCTTGCGTAGTTTGGTGTCCTTGAGCAGACGATCGAGCAGGTCACCGATGATGACGCGATCACTGTCAGTAAAGTTACCTTGATAGCGTTCATTGATGGCGGCCACCACCTCGTCAAGAAGGCTCCGCTTCTCCTCCATCTTGGGTGCGGCGGGCTTGATTTCCGGCGGATCCAGGCTCTTGGACTTCTTCTCCAATGCGATAGCGCCCGCAAAGGTCTGCTCCAACTTGTAGAACTCCAGCGCGAGACTCTTGCCCAGGTCGATGTTCTCGGTCGGGTCCTCGGGAAGCAGGCGGGCGAGGTAGTCGCAGAAGACTGCCTCTTCGCGGAGTTCTCGGTCGAATATCCGTGTAACCTGGTTAATGAAACGCTCCCACTTGACGAAAGCACGGATGGTGCGTCGGAAGAGCGAGCGTTCCTTTTTCGAGAGTTCGTTGTAATTGTCCACCGCGTTCTTGAGCGCGCTGGAGATTCTGCCTTGGCGGGTTTTCTCCGAGCCGCTTCGGTCGGCATAGATGGTGCATACCATTTTCACATCGGACTCGTTGTAGATGTGGAAGTGACGAACCTCCTCCAGTTTGGCATAGATGCGGTTGAAATCGAACTCCTCTCCCAGCATGGTCTCCTGGTAGAATGGCTGGAAGGCCTCCTTGATTTCCTCATCGGTGTTCACGAAATCAAGGATGAAGGTGTTCTCCTTGCCTGGATAGATGCGGTTGAGGCGGCTCAGGGTCTGCACGGCCTTTACGTCGCGCAACTTCTTGTCCACCACCATCGTGTGCAGTAGCGGTTCGTCGAAGCCGGTCTGGTATTTCTCGGCGACCACGAGAATGTTTCCCTCTTCGTGGAACACCGCCTTGGTCTGACTCTCTGAGACTCGGTTGCCTTGCGAGTCGCGGTTCATCCCGCTCTCGGTGTATTCTGGTCCCTGCGGGTCGGCGGGGTCTTTGATTGCACCAGAGAAGGCGATCATCACGGCGATATCCTTGTAACCCTGAGTCTTGAGATAGTCATGGATTGCCTGGTAGTAACGAACTGCCGCCAGCCGCGAGGCGGTCACCACCATCATCTTTCCTTTGCCACCGATGGCGGGACGCGTGACCTCACGATATGTTTCCACGATAAGTTGCGCCTTCGCCTGAAGATTATAGGGATGGAGTTCCTCAAACCTCCGCGCAGCCTTCATGGCAGGCGTGGTCGGCATCTCAGGGTTGTCAGGGATGCTCTTGGCCAATTTGTAGTAGTTGCGGTAGGTGGTGTAGTTCTGGAGCACGTCCAGAATGAACCCTTCCTCAATGGCCTGCCGCATACTGTAGGTGTGGAATGGACGAGGTCCGCCAGTCGACTTCTTCTCTCCGAAAATCTGCAGGGTCTGGGGCTTCGGTGTGGCGGTGAAAGCGAAGAAAGAGAGGTTCTTGTGCTGTCCGTGGTTCAGCATTTCTTTGACGATGCGGTCTTCGGAGTCGCCAATCTCCTCTTCGGTCTTGCCCTCCAGTTCGGCATATTCGCGGAGCGCATCGGAGGTGTCTGCCAAGGCGATCTTTAGTTTCATCGCGCTGTCGCCCGTCTGGCTGGAATGTGCCTCGTCCACGATGACGGCAAAGTTCTTCTTCTTGCTCTTGTCCACCTCATCGAAGATGATTGGGAACTTCTGGAGGGTCGTGACGATGATGCGGATGCCGTCGTTGATGGCGTCGCGCAGGTCTTTGGAGGTCTTCTTGTCATCGATGAGCCTGACCAAGCCCTCTTTGTGCTCAAAACTGTAGATGGTGTCCTGCAACTGCTTGTCAAGAACCTTGCGGTCTGTCACGACAATGACGGAGGTGAAGACGGGCTTGTTGTTCTGGTCGTGGAGGCCTGACAGGCGGTATGCCGTCCAGGCGATGGAATTGGACTTGCCGCTTCCCGCGCTGTGCTGCACGAGGTAGTTTTTCCCCGTGCCGTTTTTCTGCACGTCGGCAATCAGTTTCCGTACCACGTCCAGCTGGTGGTAGCGGGGGAAGATGATTTTGCGCTTCTTGACCTCCTTGACCGTCCCGTCGGCTTGGCGAATGTTCTCCTTTTCCTCCGTCTCGTTGATGAACTTCTGGAGGATGTCGAGAAGGCTGTCCTTCTGGAGGACATTCTTCCAGACATAACTGGTCACGTAGTCGGCATTCTCGGCTACCGGGGGATTGCCCTTTCCGCCATCGTGTCCTGCGCCATTGGAGCCTTGGTTGAAGGGCAGGAAGTACGTCTTCTTGCCGTCGAGTTTCGTGGTCATGGCGCAGTTATAGAGGTCCATCGCCATGAAGACCAGAATGCGGTGACGGAACCGGAAGCACTCCTCCCTCGGGTCGCGGTCGGTCTGCCACTGGAGGATGCCGTTGCGGATGTCCTGCCCGCGCAGTTGATTCTTGAGTTCGATGGCGACGACGGGGATGCCGTTCACGGCGAGCATCATGTCCACGCTGTTGCCGTTCTTCGCCGAGTAGTGCCATTGGCGGATGCACTGGCAGGTGTTCGCCGCATATTTTTGAGTCAGTTCGTCATTGAGGGTGGATTCTGGCCGGAAAGCACAGACGCGGAAATCGATGCCCCTGTCCTTGAAGCCATGGCGCAGGACGTGAATCAGGCCGTTTTCGGTCACCGCGTCCTCGAACCGCTTGAAGAAAGACTGCTTGGGGTCGCCGTTGGTCTGCTTGACAAAACGCCCCCAGCTCTTCGGCTGCGTCCTCTGCACGAAGTCCACCAGCGTGTCGAGGTCCAATGCCTTCTCGATGGAGGCGCGGTAGCCCGCGTCCGTCGCCTTGGTCCATCCGCCCTCGGCGGAAGTCAGCCATGCCTCGATGTCGGCTTCAAAATTCTTTTCGGTGTCGTGGTTCATGTTAGCCCTCTAGTCTATAGTTAAATGAGATGTTTTGGTATTCCGCATTACCGCATCAGCAAGTTGCCAGCAAGTTAAAATCACCCACACTCTCTGCTCAAACCATCGATGTGAGCCCCCGTTTTGCAAGTTGCCAGCAAGTTACCAGCAAGTTAAAATCGCCCACACTCTCTGCCCAAATCATCGGCGTGACCACCCGTTCTGCAAGTTGCCAGCAAGTTACCAGCAAGTTAAAATCGACCACACTCTCTGCTCAAACCATCGATGTGAACCCCTGTTCAGCAAGTTGCCAGCAAGTTACCAGCAAGTTAAAATCGCCCACATTTTCTGCTCAAACCATCGATGTGAACCCCCGTTCTGCAAGTTGCCAGCAAGTTAAATTATGCCCAGTATGGAACATACCGCATGTATCTGGGGGCGGTATCCGGTTCAACCACCCGGATATAACCTTTTTCTGCCGCCTCTTTTAAAAGTCTAGATATGCTGGATGCATTTTTCTCATCCAGTCCGAAACGTTTTCTGAGAGAACTGTTGTTCATTGGCTCTTGATTTATGTACGATATACAGGCATGAAAATAGCACGCACGCAATTTTGCATCGCCAGTAAGCATGCTGTACGGAATGAATGAAAACAAAATGACCTTGGTATTTTCCTCATAAACTTGAATTTCTGGAGTCGGCAACTGCATCAATTCACAAGTTGCCACGATTTTATCCCAGCCAGTGCCAAGTTCTTCGCACATTCCTAAGCGCCGCATCAAGGACGCTAGTTTTTCATTGCGGGATTTGGGCGGGGAGTCGATGATTCGCATGATATCAACCAATGGTGCCCCTGGATTGCAGATTTCAATTCGGTCTGCATATACCTCTACAACCGGGCCAGTTCCGCTGATGGAAAAGTCCTGATGAATCAAGGCATTGGCAATCGTTTCGCGAAGGGCTATTTTGGGATAAGGCATCTTTGTCTTACGCATTGCAACAGCAATCACCTCTTTGGTGGGCAACAAGGCGTTTAGAAACTCCATAAGTCCCTCAAAACCGAGGGCATATCCTTTTTGTCCGATATATTCCTTTAGAAGTTGAACTTTGCTTTTCCCTTCAAACTGGACAACACGGATTGCCTTTCTGGACACTGTCGGAAATTCTGCAAGACGACGGGCAAAGAGAACCGCGCCCAAATTGGTGATGGTGAAAAGCCCGTTGTCCTGCTTTTTGAGCAATTTGTCTTCAAGCAAATCATGAACAATATTGCCACGGCCTTCTGGAATTGATTTATTTAACAATGAAAAATATGTGGAATAATCAAGCATATCAAGTGCTTGGGCAAGTTCCAGATCGGTTTTTGCCGCTTGCGTCTCAAAGTCACGGTAGCGCAACTTGCTCCACAACTCCTTTTTGACAGCTGGGTAATCGTTCAACTTTTTGGTGTAACTTCCAATCCGAATAAACTCTTCCTTTTTGAACATCACGGTGCTGCCGACAGCGGCTGTGATTTCTAGTACACCAAACCATTTCTGCTCGATTTGTACAGAGTCAAATTCAAAGTTCACATTAGGTGACAGACTATGGCGCAACCAATTTTCAAGTTCCTCATTGCCGACTTTGCTTTTTCGCCAATTGAAAGACGTTCCCATTAATTTATGGGTGTCATCTTCTACACCCCATACAAAATACGCTTTGTCTCTGCCGATGAGAGCGGCAGCATTGGCAAGAGCGCAAAGATCCTGCCCAATCATAACTGGCTCATCATTACTTGTTTTGAATTCAAGCCAAGTTGTTTCCTTGGGTTGTTTGACCAGTTCTTTTATCAGCAATTCTAGATTTTTCATTTCATGACCTCGAAATTCTTTTCGGTGTCGTGCTGTGTCATTTTCACTTAATGTTTTTCAAGCAGTTTAAGTCCTTCGCCGAGCTTCTGGACGATTGCCAGAAGTCTTCTGGCGTCTCGTTCATGCACAACAATCCGCTGGCCTACATTGTAGGATGCGTCGCCAGACTGGTCGATATATCGCTGGTCAACAATGCCGCTGTTGTGTTCAAGTATGTGGCGACGTTGGAACAACATTTTCAAATACACCAATTCGTCGGAGGTCAACCATTTGTCATAACCATCTCCGCACAGTTCGCGGAACATCTGACTTCCCTTGTCAATAATTTGGAAGTCATTGACCCTGACATTGTCCGTTCCTGAAAGTATCTCATATCGGCGAGCCGCGTATTTCTGGAAGGCAGAAACAATGTCCCCGATTGTGCTTTCAAGCAATCCACGGCAGATACTATCGGCATCGTCCCGATTGTTCAATTCTTCCAGATATGCTCTCATGCCAGGCAAGGTGTCAAGCATTATTGCGATGCGTTCCATTGTGTCGAAGAACACCTGATTGGCTGAATTGAATCCACAGCATGGACAGAAGTAGGCAGAGCCAATTACGCTGTATTGTGTGCCACATTGTTCACAAGTGATTTCAGTCTCCCATTCCTCACGTTGACCGATGGGATTATTCCTGAAATTAATAGTTCTGTATGGTTTGTAGGTAAATTTCACATATTTGTTATGCCTGGTGGAGTCAGCGATCTTCTTGAAAGTGTTGTTGAGCATCTGTCGCGCGTAGTTCAAAGCCCACTCCTCGGCAATCTTTTCTTGTGCGGTAATTTGTTCCTGGGTCCACCATTTATCCGAAGTGTCCACATGGCCACACATTGGACAGTGAACTTCTTCGTCGGAGACCTTCTCTTGCCAATCCTGCATCTTGATTTTGAAGGTATATAGGCAATCAGGATTGGGGCATTCCCGGTCAAAATACCCTTTTTCGTCGGACAGAATCGTTATGGGGATTTGAACATTCATTCTTTAGCATACCCTCCTTTTACCTGTCACGGTCTCGAAAATTAGGGATTTCTTGTAGGTCTCAAGTTCGGCGATGAGCGCCTCCTTCTCCGCGATGACGCCGTCAATCGCCGCGCACTTGGAGTCAAGATAGGCGGCGATGGCGGTCTGTTCGGGTAGCGGGGGAATGGGAAGCCATTGAGCCTTTATTATCTGTTGGCTAATGTTCGGTTGACCTCCACCCAAAGCCGATGAAAGCAGATGACTTTTCAGCGCTTGCAGAGCGTAATAGGCATAATTAAAGTTTTCGCGTGGACTTCCAAGAACACAACAAGCCTGGTTCACACATCCAGATATATATGAAATAGCCATATTGCCTATGGAAGCGCCATACATGGCAATAACAACAAACGGAGGATTGTATATTTTCAGAGCACTATACTCAGAGAGAAAAGATTCCGCAATTTGGTTTTTGACTTCTGTTATGTCTCCTCCTGAATACACATCTCCTGACAGTATCCAATTAATTGGACCTGAATTATCTTTTGCATCATCAAATTTGGGTGTTGTCCCACTTCCAATGATGCCATATATACGGTTAATTTTGTCGCGTGACCACCCCCGCGGCATCTGACCAATCCACTCTACGCCCGAATCCTTCATCTCGGCGTTTGGGTCGAGCCCTTTGGTGACGGCCTCGAAGATGACGGAAGCCTTCCACGCCTTGTACTCCTCAATGGTCGCCTTCGCCTCCGCGATGATGCCATCGATGGTCGCGCACTTTTCGTCCAGATACGCCGCGATGGCGGTCTGCTCGGGGAGAGGGGGGACATGGCTTTCAAGAGCCAAGAATTTATCTGGATATAGGCGTAATCGGGAATCAATTATCCCTGTTGAATGACATTTATATTCATCAGCATATCTATCTGTTCTAATTAGATAATGAATGTATCGCATGTCTATGGGGGCATCATCTTTCCGCCTGAAGACACAATATGCAGGGCTTACGATGCCATCGTATTGACTGACACCTTGTGAGCGTTTCCAAGCAAGCATAATATTCATTACAATGTCATTCTTATGGCACACCTTGTAGCCTTCTAATGATTCCGCTCGCGTTAGCATCTCATCTTCGGCAATTTTTTCCGCCCGCGGTGCTACTCCATAATATTCGGAAACAGAGAGTAAAGGCAGGTTTGGGTTTGCTTCGCACCGTTCATTGACCTCTTCAAACAAGGCCTTGTTACGAATAACCTTCCAGCCAATTGGCATCTTTCCAATCCATTCCACGCCAGAGTCTTTCATTTTAGAGTATTGCATCATGCCTGATTCTTTCCGTATTGAGCAAGGTTACTTTTTATCAATTCATACACGCCGTAATCGTTAAGATTTCCTTTTTCATAAAGGTCCCGAACAATGGATAAAAGCTCATTAAAATTGCATTCTATTTCGTTGATTCTATAATGAACTTTGATTGTTTTTTCTACAGGTTCAATGATGCTTTCTGCAAAAAACATGCATTGATAAATCACGTCCTGGTTTTTATCCGGGAGGAAAAAACGTTCCTGGTTAAGTATTCTTGACCGTTTGGGATTTAAACTAAACCTATAATCTCCTTGAGGCGACATACTATTCAGATGATCAGATGATGTATACGGAAGATTTGGTGGTTTGCTGATTAAACTATCGCGATCCGGGAAGACAATATTATTGCCATCCTGATCAATCAGATAGTCTTCCCATTCTATGTTATTCATTGGGAAGGGATATGGGTTCGATATCTTCAAATCAATTCGACATATCTTTGCCATTTGAACAAACCACGGAAGAGCCTCTTCGAGAAAAAAATGAATAACACTATTCGTGTCATATCTTGCTGAATAATCTTTAAATAACGAAGTATTTAACTTTTCTTTTTGATACTTAATTCTATATGAAACACATTCAATTTCATTTTCAGAAAAATCACTGAGGGTCGTCGCGGAACGTGCCTCCATCTTTATGTCTGTCGCAATTTGCATTGCTCCTGCGCGTTTAAGCGATTCCTTTAACCGCTGATTTTCCAATTCTAAAGTGGCAATTTTCTGAAGCATTTCCGCATTTGCCGGGATATCCCCCCGCATCCAGCCTGTAGCAGGAAAACGTTGGATTGTTTGAATTACGCTTGCTTGAAAACTTGTAATCAGTTCTGTGGCATTGCTCCAGAAAGATACTAGGCGCCCTGAATCAATTACTTTCGTGCGAAAATCCAAAAATTTCTTAAAAAGTTTCTCATCCTTATCCGTTTTCCCTCGTTCAATATTATCGGGATTACGATGGATTAATGCAATGATTTTCTTCCCTTGGTTTACAGCATAGTCATATTCCCGTTCCGTGTAACTGACACCCACGCTATCCATAGAACCATATCGTGCACCCATGAGTAGAACGTAGTAATCACTTTCGTCTATTATGCGCCGAATATACTGCATCTGTTCTTCGTCAATGGCAGAAAAAAACTCCATCCCGGCAGGGATATAGTTCAGCTTTAAGATAGCAAAAAGAAGCTGCGTTCGTTCTTCCTGAAGGTCTGAATAAGTCGAACTAATGAAAATTTGATATTTCCTATCGGTCATTTCACTTCTCCTATGTGTTCTTCCTCGTTAGCAAAAGTAGTAGTAGATGCCCTTTATGAACATCTCGTGGTCGTCGATTCGATTAAGCGCCTTCAATCGGTTAAGCGCCACTAACCAGTTCGTAATTTCCTCCGTTGAACTTGTTTGAGGAGACTTTACTCATCGTTCATCCTCCCTGGTCAGTTTGTGTTCAATCTCTTCAATCAATGTCAATTTCTCCCCAAGTTGGGGGAAATTTTGCAATTTTCCCACAGGCTGTGGGAAATTTTGGTGGCATGGCGCATACAGGCGGAAACTGTCAATCGCGGTTCAAATCGCCAACAAGTTGTTGACGATTTCATACCGATGGAGCGTTCCCGATCTCACTCCTCCTTCCCGACTTCGGGGTGCTGAAGCAGGAAGAGTTCCTTCTGCTGTTCGATTTCGCGCCTCAGTTCCTCCTGAGTGGGGAGACAGGTGAGGTACTTTGCGGCAAAGAGCTGCTCGTTGCCGTGAAGGACGGAGTATCGCGCGATGTCCTTGCTGGTCTCGGCGCACAGAAGGATGCCGAGGGTTGGGTTGTCGCCCTCGCCGCGCTTGAGTTCATCGTACATCCGCACGTACATGTCCATCTGCCCAACGTCCTGGTGGGTGATTTGCGCGGTCTTCAGGTCGATGAGCACGAAGCATTTGAGGATGTAGTTGTAGAAAACCAGGTCGATGAAGAAGTCTCCCGCGTCGGTGGCGATGTGCTGTTGCCGTGCGACGAAGGCGAAGCCCTTGCCCAGTTCCATGAGGAAATTCTGGAGATGGCTGATGATGGCCGTCTCCAAGGCGCTTTCCGTGAAGGCGGGGTTGTTGCTCAGGCCCAGAAATTCCGCCACGACGGGGTTCTTGATGAACTCCAGCTTGTCCGCCTGATACGGTGCCGTGAGGCGTTTCATCTCCTCCACTACAGGCTTCTTCACCTGCGAAGAGAGCAGCCGCTCGTAGTAGTGCGAGCTGATGTTACGGGAAAGCGCGCGTACGCTCCATGATTCTTGCGACGCCTCGTTCATGTACCACTGACGTGCCTTCTCGTCATCCACCCTGAGAAGTTCGCGAAAATGTGACCATGTTAGATTTTGCACACGCGTGTGCAAAATCTCTGGATTTGGGAAATACGAATAAAACTGTCTGCAATAGAACAGATTTCTGAAATTATACCCGCTGCCGAACTCCTGCATAAGCACCACTGAAAGGGACCTCAGCAACTGCGTGCCGTAGTCGGCTCTCTTGCTGCCGTGCTGTTCCTCCTCGACGATGCGCCGCCCAAGGTTCCAGTAGGTATCCAGCAGGGCGGCGCCCGCCGCCGCGTATGCCATCGCGCGTCCCTTGAGAATGATGTCGCGCAAGTCGTCGAGCAATTTCCCCGACTGTTGCTCAATGATATTTAACTGCTTACTGGTCATTATGTTCCAAGGTGTCTTAAAAATTGTCAACAAGTTTTGTCACTGCACGTTCCAAATCTCACTTTTCCTCCCCGAACAGGGTGTTCAGCTTATCCATCAGGCTCTTCTCGTGGACCTTGATGCGCTCAGCGATGTCGGAGGCCTTCTCCAGGTCCTTGTAGACATAGAACACGCGCGTGAAGGGAATCTCGTAGCCGATTTTGGTCTTGGAGCGGTCGATCCATGCGTCGGGATTGTAGGGAAGCACCTCGCGGGCGAGGTATGCCTCGATGTCCTCCGTGAGCGGGATGTTCTCCGTGTCGCGCTTGTCGGTGTCGGCGACGGGCTTGCCTTTCTTGAGCACCTTCTTGCCATTGGCGTCCACCAGCGGAGTCTCGACGGTGATTTTGCTGTAGCCGAGTTCATTGGCTTCCATCAACTTGGCGCGGCAGGAGACGGCGCGGCCGTTGGCCAGTGTCTCGGAGTAGTCCGCTGTGAGATACTCGCCGTATGCCTTCACGATGAGAGAGCGGCAGGCGTCGGTGATGTCGTTTCGCTTGTTGCCGATGGGTTTGCGGCGCGGCTCGAAGCACTGGGACGCGTCGATGAGCAGAACCTTGCCACGGTGGGATTCGGGTTTGGCTTTGGTGACAATCCACACGTATGTGGCGATGCCCGTGTTGTAGAAGCTGTCGTTGGGGAGCTGCACGATGGCGTCCAGCCAGTCGTTTTCAATGAGGTATCGGCGGATTTCGGATGGTCCGCTTCCTGCGTCGCCCGTGAAGAGCGATGAGCCGTTCTGGATGATGGCCATTCGGCCCGTGCCCTCCTTGAGCTTTGCCACGCCGTTGAGCAGGAAGAGCATCTGCCCGTCGCTCTTGGAGGGCAGCCCCGCGCCGAAACGGCCCTGCGCCCCCTTGCGGGCTTCGGCCTCCACGGCTTGTGCCTCGCGCTTCCAGTCGATGCCGAAGGGCGGATTCGAGATAATGAAATCGAAGGCGTACCCGTCGAACTGGTCGTTGTTCAGGGTGTCTCCGAACTTCATGTTGTCGGGGTTTCCGCCGCGGATGAGCATGTCCGCCTTGGCGATGCCGTAGGTGAAGGGGTTGAGTTCCTGCCCGAAGGTGGTGATTTCCATCTCGGCGTCAAGCTGGTGAAGGCGCTCCTCCATGCAGGTGAGCATCTGGCTCGTGCCCATCGTCATGTCATAGATGGTTCGGGCGTCGCCACCCGCATTGCCAGTCACGAGCAGGTCGCACATCGCGTAGATGATGTCTCGGCTGGTGAAGTGCGCTCCAGCCTCTTCGTCATAACTCTCGGAAAACCGCTGTACGAGGTTCTCGAAGATGTAGCCCATGTCCACCGCCGTTATCTTCTGTGGATTCATGTCGGCCTTCTCGGAACAGAAGTCCACGATGACCTGATAGAGCAGGTTTGAATCCGCCATCCGCTTGATTTGGTCGCCAAAGCCCATCTGTGCCAGAATGTCCTGTACATTTTCGGAGAAGCCATTGATGAAGGCGCGGAAGTTGTCCTCAATGTTCTCCGCGTCCGCGCGCAGAGTCTCGAAGGTGAAGGGGCTGGTGTTGTAGAAGGCGTAGCCAGACGCCTTCCGCAGGAAGCCGTCCTTGACGGCAAGGTGCTTGACCTCTTCGTACTTGGCCAGCACGGCCTGATGAGTCGGAAGCAGACAGTCGTGGAAACGCTTGATGATGGTCATCGGCAGAATGACCAGGCCGTACTCGTGCGGCTTGTATGCGCCGAAAAGGGAATTCGCCACGTTCCAGATGACGGATGCCTTCTCCTGGATGTTGCGGCCGACGGATTGGATGGGATTTTCGTTCGCCATTTTAGGGATTTTCGTTGGTTTTGAGCGGGTTTTATTTTGTCATCGAATATATTATAAATCGGACCAAGCGACAAAAGTTGTCGCTTCCTCGAAAAATGTATTTATTTTTTTTACCGTTTTTTAAATGGATCACTTGAAACAACGCGAAACGAAGGCTTTCATTGCCTCCCGCAAGTCGCTCCATCGCATGGCAACCATTGTCGCCATGCTCAAGAGACACGAGTGGGTGAAGATGAAAGACATTATCAATCGTCTGAACGCCACCGAGTTGGAAGACGGCACTTATCTCGGTTGCAAAAACCGTACCGTTCAACGGGACATCAAGGTTCTTCAATACGAATACAACGCTCCCATCGAGTACAGCAAGAGCGAGGCGGCCTATACCCTTTATAATAAGGAATGGACATTCCAAGTTCCTGCGCTCCTGAACTCCGACGAGTTGCTCGCCGTGATGATTGGCGGTAAATTGTCGAATGATATCTTCCCCGCCTGCATCAGTTCCCGCGTCAGCCGCGCGGTCGGCGAAATCCTGCGCTACAACGAGTCGGAGTACATCACGCCGGAACTTGTGGACTCGCTCAAGGTGCTTTCGGACGCAGTGACCGTCGTGCCCGACGAAATCTTCGAGGCGGCCTTCGAGGCATGGCGCTCCCGTCGCGTCCTCCGAATCAACTACGCTGGCAAGGACGGCAACGCTCTTCTCCGCGACATCGAACCCCATACGCTTGTATTCCATGAGATGCGATGGAGCATCAAGGGGTTCTGTCGTCTCCGCAACGAGATTCGCACCTTTCATCTCTCACGAATTAGGTCGGCGCAGATTCTGGACGAGCATTTCAAGGCGAACCACGCCATCATCGCCTCCGTTACGCCTGACGACTTCCTTGACTACAAGCGTGTCAATGACGTGACCATTCGTCTGAACGAGGCGGGAAGGCAGTTCGCCTCCGTTTACGCGCTCCACAGCGCACAGAGTTTCACACGCGAGGACGACGGCTTCTTCACGATGTTCGTCCCCTCTGTTCCTCTTGAACGCCTTGTGTCCTGGGTGCTTCGGCAGCAGGGTGACGCCTTGCTGATTGGACCGCCCGTTGCGGTGGATGCAGTCAGGACGGCGGTGCGCCGTCTGGCCGATGTGTGCCAGGCCTATCCTTCCGCCAGAAAAAAAGGCAAGAGCACGAGGTAGGCGGAACGGCAAGTTTTGTTCTTAATAGTTATTACTTGCGAAACTTTTTTATGGATTACCTAATTGATGAGTGATATTCTTGCAGAAGTCATTTATTCTATGACGTTTCCATAAGTTAATTCTCTGCTTTTCCCATTCGTCCTTTGTTTGATTAACAATATGGATAAATGTTTTCCAAAAATCAATTTCACTTTTGGCTATCGAATTTGCGTCTACGACTTTTCCAATATGTAATTTAAAATTTTCAAGGAGATTGTTAAAATCCTCTGTTGAGAGAAGTGCCATTACACTCCATAATTCCTCGGGGTTCTGCCCTGAAAACATATCCCTCCTTATCCTATCATCTGCATAATACCAAATGTCAAACTCTTCAGCTTTTTGTTGGATTGCCTCAATAAGTTCCTTATATAATTCCGTTGTGCAATGGCTGAAAACTTCCTGGACAGCCTCGAGAAGCATGTTTTTAATTTCGATATAATTCTTGTCACTTCTTATCATGTCATCAAAATAGGATTCAATATGGCTTTTTTGGTCATAAAATTGCTTAAATAGTTTTAAGTTGCGAGCAAATAGTAGTGTGCTTTTCTCCACGGAAATATAGGCATTGAACATTTCCGTAACTCTTTTACTAAATTTTTGTAGTTGAGGGAGTGAGTTTA
This sequence comes from Victivallales bacterium, assembly GCA_017617415.1. Lineage (GTDB taxonomy): Bacteria > Verrucomicrobiota > Lentisphaeria > Oligosphaerales > Oligosphaeraceae > RGIG1601. The sequence continues at coordinate 42,013 of JAFZWH010000084.1, forward strand.
AGCAAATAAAAACATTTCTAGCTATGCTAATGATTTCTTCAGGGGAATGAATTGAATGTTTCCGATATGCACGCAATGTATCTCTGACCAGCCTCCCAAACTCTTTATCTTCCATGTTGAAAAAGGTTTGCCATTTTTCAGTCAGGCTAAGTGAAGGACATAGAAAATGATTGATAGATTGTCTCAATGCTTCTGTTGATACATATTTCCCAGCATTTATGTCAGACCAGATATATTCCGGAAGTATATTTTTCTTCTCATTCCATTTCCTAAACCAACATGGAAACATTTCTCGAAATGAATTAACTACTTCATTCTTGGTGTAGTTAAAAGTTGGGAATAGATCTTTTGCAAATTCATCGCTAAAAACAAGGCTGGCATTCAATTCATGAACCTTCTTAAAATACATAAACGAAAAAAACTGTGGAACAAGTATTTTCCAAACTTTTTGATTTGCAACAAGCGTATTTAGTTCAGAAAAGTAGAGGTCAAATTCACGCATAACATATTGCAGAGCACGATAATTTGTGCCAATCCCCTTTTGATGTAGTGGATCTAAGACAGTTTTAATAAACCATTTTATATTTTCTATATCCTCAAAAAGAATCTGGCGAAACACTGATTGTAAGTTTAATTGCTCACATAATGCATAACAAATTATAAAATCATTCTCTTTTAGATAGAATTCTTTCCCAATGACTTTTTCCTTCACCTTTTTATAATGGCATAGAATTGAATTATCCTCTGCTTGTTCTTTAGCAGAATCGGGTATTGATACATCGCTTCCTTTGTATTTGTTTATCACTTTTTGAATATTGTCAAAATTGAGCTTTTCTTGGATTTCATTTTCGTTCCCAAGCAAAATTACTGGACAACTTTCATGCTCAACCAATTCACTTATCCAAGAAAAAACAAGTTCACACGATGCTTCTGTTCGCTCAAAATCATCCAAAATTATGTAACGCCTAAAAAGCAAAATATCCATAAGTTTATATTTAATTACATTCCAAAGAAATATGCCGATAATCCCTACAATTCCCCATTGCAACCATCTCGCACAAAATGAAATCATATTATGAAAAAGAGACCAATTAAATAGTTTGTAAATAAAGA
>JAFZWH010000085.1 GCA_017617415.1 Victivallales bacterium
ACCTCTAACCTCTAACCTCTAACCTCAAAATGGATCTCCCCCGCACCTGGCCAACTTCTCCGCTGAAACGCGACAATCTCCGCCCAGAGGAAATCAAGGAGTTCCTGCGCATCCGCGCCGACTACGAGAAGAGCGCCTTCGTGACCGAGGGACACTTCGAGGCGCGCGCCCTCAACGCCAAAGAATTCACCACGCCCGTGCCTCCTGAAGAGTCCGCCGTCACCGCGATCCTTGCGCATTCTTCCGGCTACCTCTACGGTGCGACCTCCGGTCCAAATGCACACCTTTTCTTTTACAACCCCGCACCGGACGCGGATGCCTGCGCGGAAATCGGAGTGATTGCGCCTCAGACACAGGTCGTCGCCCTCGCCGAGGGACACGACCACTGCGTCTATGGACTCGGGAACCGCGAAGGCAGGATGTTCCTCTTTCTGTACACACCCTGCGGAGTCCTTTTGGAACAGCAGGACTTCGCAGGACTGGGCGTGCGCGAGGTCTTTGACCTGCCCGCCGAGGACCAGCTCTTCTTCTCCACCATCGACCCCTGCCATGGTGCTGGCAAAATCGACACCCTAAATTTCGAACTGCCCGACGAACCAGGCACTGATTTGGTTATCGACCGCCATGGCACACTCTGGCTGCTCACCGAAACCACTGGCACGGTTCTTTGCTGGAACCCCGCTGAGAAGACCCCGCCAAAAGTTGCTGGTGCCATCGGCTCAATGGGCGGCCATTCCCCACACCTGCTCCCTGCAACTTCCGGTGTCTACGGCGCAGGGCTCTATGGCAGGCTTTTTCATATTTCCGAAGAGGGAGTTACGCCCTTGCACTGCCAGGCACCATCCATCAAGGGACGCGAACTCTACAACCGCGTGACCGCCTGGACACAAGGCGCCAATGACAACGAATACTACGGTGGCACCATCGACGGCCTGATCTTCCAGTTCTCTCCGATGGAGGAACGCGTGATCTGCCTGGGCAAGCCCACAGACCAGCCCCGCATCACCGCACTGGCCTGCACCGCAGGTCGCATCTACGGTCTCAACGGCACCACCGAAGACTGCGCACACTTGTTCTGCTACACCCCCGGCACACGTGAACTGCGCGACCTTGGATGCATCCTCGCGCGCTCTGAACGCCCATGGAACGGCTACCGTTGCGAATCCATGGTCACTGGCAAGGACGGCACTCTCTTCCTTGGTGAAAACGACCGTCTCGGACACATCTTCCGCTACTTCCCGCCATTGTAATTCCTCCGTATGGACGTGCCGAAATCAGGCAAGGTCTTACCCTCGTGAAAAACAAGGCATTATATTAAGGAAATTACGCTTTCAACCACTAAAGATACAGGATTAAGAAAATGAGCGACGATTTTGTCTGCAAGCAATACGAGCCCTCGAAGATCGAGCCGAAATGGCAGAACTACTGGGCGGAACACAAGACCTTCAAGGCGGTGGACTGCGACTACAGCCGCAAGAAACTCTATGTGCTGGACATGTTCCCGTATCCGTCGGGCGCAGGGCTGCACGTCGGTCATCCCGAGGGCTACACGGCCTCGGATATCTGGTGCCGCTTCAAGCGCATGAATGGCTACAACGTGCTGCACACGATGGGCTGGGACGCCTTCGGTCTGCCCGCCGAGCAGTATGCGGTCAAGACTGGCACGCACCCCGAAATCACGACCTCCAAGAATATAGAGAACTTCAAACGCCAACTGCACGCCTTCGGCTTCTCCTTTGACTGGGACCGCGAGATTCGTACCTGCAGTCCCGACTACTACAAGTGGACGCAGTGGATCTTCAGCAAACTCTTCGAGCAGGGACTGGCCTATGAGTCCCACCAGCCGGTGAACTGGTGTCCCGCATTGGGCACGGTGCTGGCCAACGAGGAAGTCATCAACGGCCGAAGCGAAGTCGGCAACTACCCCGTTTACCGCAAGCCCATCCGCCAGTGGGTGCTAAAAATCACCGCCTATGCAGAGAAACTCCTGGAAGGATTGGAAGGTCTGGACTGGCCGGATGGCACGCTTGAAATGCAGAAGAACTGGATCGGCCGCTCCACTGGCGCCGAGGTCGAGTTCCCTGTGAAGGATCATGACGGCCTGAAACTGAAGGTCTATACCACGCGTCCCGACACGCTCTTCGGCGCGACCTACATGGTCGTGGCCCCCGAACACCCGATGCTCAAGGAGATTGTGACGGAGGAGCAGCGCGAGGCGGTGGAGGCATACGCGCTGGAGGCCAGCAAGAAGTCCGACCTGGACCGCACGGAGCTGACCAAGGAGAAGACCGGCGTCTTCACCGGCGCCTACGCGATCGACCCCGTGAATGGCCACGAGATTCCAGTATGGGTTTCCGACTATGTGCTGGCCAGCTACGGCACTGGCGCGATCATGGCCGTGCCCGAACATGACACGCGCGACTTCGAGTTCGCCAAGAAGTTCGGTCTGCCGATCGTCTGCGTGCTGAAGCCCAGCGAGGCCGACTGCGAGGCCGCCGGCGTGAAACTGGAGGATGTCCTGGCCTGCAATGTCTGCTGGACGGGCGACGGCCTCCACTGCAACTCCGCGAACGACCAAGGGCTCGACCTCAACGGCATGGACTTGGCCGAGTCCAAGAAGACCATCAACGCTTGGATGAAGGAACACGGCGTCGGCACCCCGACGGTCAATTTCAAATTGCGCGACTGGCTCTTCAGCCGTCAGCGCTACTGGGGCGAGCCCTTCCCGCTGGTGCACTACCCCGACGGTCATGTCGGACTGGTGCCGGAAGACCAATTGCCAGTGGTGCTCCCGGAGATGGAGAACTACAAGCCCACCGAGGACGGCGAGCCGCCACTGGCCCGCGCCAAGGAGTGGCTGAAATGGACCGACCCCAAGACGGGCGAGGTCTGTCAGCGCGAGACCAACACGATGCCGCAGTGGGCTGGCTCCTGCTGGTACTATCTGCGATACATCGACCCGCACAACTCCGAGCGCGGTTGGGATCCCGAAAAGGAGAAGTACTGGATGCCGGTGGACCTCTATATCGGCGGCGCCGAGCACGCCGTGCTGCATCTGCTCTACGCGCGCTTCTGGCACAAGGTGCTTTTCGATTTGGGCTACGTCTCCACGCCCGAGCCCTTCAAGCGACTGATCCACCAGGGACTCATCCTCGGCACCTCCTACAAGGACGCCCGCGGGGTGCTGATTCCCAATGACGAGGTCGAGGCACGCGACGGCAAGTTCTTCCACAAGACCACTGGCGAGGAACTGACCACGCTGCCTGCCAAGATGTCCAAGTCCCTCAAGAATGTCGTGAATCCCGACGAGGTGATTGCCCGCTACGGCGCGGACGCGTTCCGTCTCTACGAGATGTTCATGGGGCCGTTGCGCGACTCCAAGCCGTGGTCCACCGAGGGCGTCGAGGGCGTCTGTCGCTTCCTGCACCGCTTCTGGAAGATGTGCATCGACCCCGAGACTGGCGCGGTTGCCAAGGAGGTCGATGACACGCCGATGACTCGCGAGCAGGAGCGCCTGTTGCATCAGACCATCAAGAAGGTCACCGAGGACACCGAGAACATCTCCTACAACACCGCCATCAGCCAGTTGATGGTCTTCCTCAACGAGTTCGGCAAACTCCAGCACCGCAACCGCACCGCCATCGAGACCGCGATTCTGCTGCTCTCCCCGATGGCCCCGCACATCTGCGAGGAACTCTGGAGCCGCTACGGTCACGCCGAGACGTTGGCATACTATCCCTGGCCCAAGTTCGACGAGACCAAACTCGCCGTGGATGAAATCGAGATTCTCGTGCAGCTCAACGGCAAGCCGAAGGTCCGCCTGATGGCCCCCGCCAAGGCCTCCAAGGACGAATTGCTCGCCTTCGCCAAGGCGAATCCCGAGGTCGCCGCCCTCCTGGAGGGCAAGACCCTCGTCAAGGAAATCGCCGTCCCCGGACGACTGATCTCCTTCGTGGTGAAGTAAGCTCGGATGGCTTGGCTATTGGGGCGGGAGGGACTTGCACTACGTGCGTCGCCCCTCC
>JAFZWH010000086.1 GCA_017617415.1 Victivallales bacterium
CTCCTGGAGCCCACCAAGACGCTCCTCAAATACGAGAAAGACGGCGACAACGCGATGAAGCTGGCGCTGCTGGAGGAACTCAAGGGCGCTCCTTGGGAGGCGGTCTATGACGAGTTCTGCCGCCGCGAGAAGGTCACCGTGGGCACCGCCTGGATCAATGACCTCGTGGACTATGACCGCAATGTCGCCAAGAAGCGCTAAATCCAAAGTCCCGGTGGCGAGACGCACGGCGAAGCCGCGCAAGAAGGCCTACATGGTCTCGGTGATGAGCCGGGACCAGGTGGGCATTGTCTCGGAAATCTCGCAGGCGGTGCAGTTGCTGGAGGGCAACCTGGCGGATGTGCGCCAGTCAGTGCTGCGGGACTACTTCACGATGACGCTGCTGGTGGAGTTCCCGTCAAGCGTGACCCCGGAGCGTCTTCGCAATGCTTTTGCGCAGAGTGAGATGCTGGCGACCGCCTCGATTGGCATCCTGCCCTACCAGGGACCGGTGGTGCCGGTAAAGGCGGCACCGCCCGCGTTGGGCAATGAATATATGCTTACTGCGGCGGGGCCTGACCAGCCGGGCCTGGTCGCGGCGCTTTCCGGCTATCTGCGGGAACGTGGCATCAATATCGTGGACTTGGCGACCTGCATCGCCAATGGCGAATACACGATGATCTGGCAGATCGAACTTCCCCCCGGCATGGAGATCCGCAAACTCACCCGTAGCCTGGAACTCTCCATGAAACCTCTGGGAATGCGCATCGGACTGCGCAATCTCGCGCTCTTCAAGGCCACAAACGAAATTTAAAAATAACATCTAACTCGTTGTGCCCGAGTGGCGGAATGGCAGACGCAACAGACTTAAAATCTGTCGGTGGAAACACCATTGTGGGTTCGACTCCCACCTCGGGTATAGGCAGTTACGGCATAATCCATCGTTGCCGTGATTTTCGTTTTCATCGTTTTCGCGCGATATGCCCGCGCAAATTCGGGGTACACACGGGGTACACGCGGGGTACGCGCGCCCAGGACGCGAAAACCCCCGGAGCCGGTGATTAGCCGGCTCCGGGGCTAAATGGTATTACTGCCAGGCGGGGCTATAGATTCTCAGCAGTGGATTTTCAGCAGTTTCTCCAGGTCGTCATGCGCCTTCTGGACAAGCGGAACCAGGATGGCGCAAAGTTCCATTTTTTCGTCCTCCGCGTATGACGTGACATGGACATGCTCCAGGAGTCTCTGAAGATCCTCCAGCACCCTCCATTTCAGGGATACTTCAGACCTTGATACAAAATCGGAAGGCTCGTTCTTCTTGTCTTTCATGTTACTCATTGTCTTTCATGTTACTCATTGTCTTTCATGTTACTCAGTCCGCATCCTTGTCGTCGAGGAAACAGCAGGAAGGACACTCCACGTCGGTGGAGGTTCCGTCGCGCTTGACGTATGCGTACATCAGCTTCACGATGGTCTTGTTCTCGACGGTGACGTATTTCACGCGCAGCGGCGTGTTCTTGTGGCCCCTCGACTGGTAGTATATCACCTCGGAGATGAAATGCTCCAGCGTGGTCTTGTATCGCTCTCCAGTCGACGGGAATGTGCGCTGGTCGCCGTCGTATTGCAGGAGCTTCATAGCGATGCTCAACTGGTAGGCGATGTCGGGGTTCTTGGTGAGGTCGGAGTAATCGCAGTTGCCGTCGCACACAAACTGGTTCTCCTCCTTGCGCCCCTCATCGGAGTCGATGTAGTCGTCCACGACGTCCTTAGCCTTTGCAATCGCCGCCTTGATGACCTCGGAGACGCTGAGCGTAGCCGCCTTGCTCTTCTCATCGCTGATGAGGGGCTGTGCAGAAACCTTCCCACGCGACTGGTAGTATGCCTTCAACGCATCGTAGTAGGAGGCCATCGCCTCCGGGCTTTGCGTCGCCATATCCACGCTGTAGCCAGTCAACTGCGGACCAGTCTCCACCGAGATGGACTTGATGCCCTTGAATGTCCCGGTCACGGGGTCATACGATGCACCGACAGTCGAGTCGATTTCCGCAGTTATGATGGTGTTTTCGCGGTTGACGCTGTTGAGAAACAGACCATCCGTGTAACTCAGCGAGAACTCGCCGGAGCCGAGCCGGAACGACGACCCCGCGCCCCACTGTGCGATATTATGCCCGCAGTCTGTTAGAATGAATGACATTAAGAACAGTGAAATGACTAAAAGAGTTTTCTTCATGGTTGATTCTCCTATTTAACTTGCTTCGGTTGTTGTTCTGTTTGCTATTGGTGTTGCGAATCAACGACTTCCAACTTGCTGGCAACTTGCTGGTAGGCGGTGAAAGAGTCGAACTTTCCTCTGTTGCTTATAAGACAACGGCCCTAACCGATGGACGAACCGCCTGAAAAAAGCACAGCGTCGGTGGGCCTTGCCAAAGGGCGCTGAATAGCTGGCAGCCTGTCTCGCCCGAAGGCGGCAGGTCGGCTTGAAGGAAAAGGGGAACGGGAACGTACCCGCGCTCCCCTGGGCCTCTTTCGAGGGGAAGAAAAATTGATACGGTGGCTCAACTACGATCGGAGGGACGCCCTTGGAGTTATCGTGTTTCCCCACAAAAACTCCATTTCCACTGGGTAGCACCAGCGCGGAAGAAATGCGCATCTCCTTCCGCATAGCGGCTCTCGTCGCCGTGTAGGGATAGCCGTATCGCCCATCTAGGAAAATTCAGAAAACGTGCTTGATGAGTTCGATTATTCCGGAACCGACAACCCCTGCGATGGCGGCGAAGATGCCGACCTTGGTCTCCAGGCGGGTGACGCGCTCAAGAAGCCCCTCGCGCCCGTTTCCGAAAATCGACTTCTCTATCCGCTCCGTCGAGGTCTCCAGCTTGGAGAGCTTCCCTTCGATGCGGGTGAACATTTTTTGGGTGTCCAATTCCTGTCCAGTCATTGCTATTCAGCCTCCTCGGTTGGGAGTTTTTCAACGTATTCAGCCTGTGCGACAGCCGCACGCTCGTCCGAAATCCATTCCTCGTTCTCGCGGTCCTCGGCATTGTCGAAATTGTATGCCATCCAGCCGAAGGCACGCAAAAGTACGTACATCCGCTTCGCCTGTCCGCGCCTGTATGCGCGGCGGACATACCTCATCGGGTTCCACCAGCGTTCGTTGCGGAAAAGGTCGTCTGCAATCCACAGACAGTCCACAAGGAAGCACTTGTCGTCGTTTCGCCGCATCTCCGCCGTCCCTCCGACGGCATAGCGCACGTCGTGCCGGAGGGTCGCTGGCATCGCCCACCCATACACCTCGTTGGCGAGCTGCAAAAGCGTCTTCTTCCCGCCAAAAATGTAAACATGCTCCATCCACTCAGCGCCAACGCCGTTGCATTTCGCGCAGACGGTCTCAAGAGACAACGCCCTGACGAAATTTCCGTTCGGCAGGTCAACCGCCCCTGCGTAGAGTTTGGCTGCGAACGCCTTTGTGAGCATCGGGGTTCTACTATTAGGCTATGCGGGCTTCTTCGAGAATCGCGTCCACCGTGGTGTCCTTCGGCAGCTCTATCTCTCCGAGGTTTATTTGTTGCGCCAGCACCGCCAGTGCCCCCTCGAACAACTCGTCGTCCTCCGCAAGTTCCTGCGCGTCATTCCAATATTGCGAATATCCGGCAGTCACAATTGCGCCCCAGAGCATGTCCCAGACCCCTGCGTCTGCCAATGCGCGGTGGAGCTTGTATTTCGAGTAGCGGGCTGGGGGCGGAGCAGGGGCAGGCTCTTCGCGGGTGGTTTTGCTCCAGCCGTGGGCGAGCGCCCATCGCTCGGTGATGTTGGTCGCCCCTCCCCAGGTGCGGGGGAGCGTGCGGTATTCGGTGCCGTCCGGCGAGGTGTAAATCGTGATGGTCATGATGGCGTGTAGTTGTAGCTGATTGTGGCTGCGTTGGCGCTCCATGGCGCTCCATAGACAGCGCCCTCGGACCACGGGACGCGGATGGTGGTAAGGTTGGAGCAGCTCCTGAATGCGGAGGAGCTTATGCTCTCCGGCGTGCCGAGGAATGTCATGGAAGTCAGAGATGTACACGATTCGAAGGCAAAATTGCCGATGGTGGAAACCGTCGCGGGAATTGTATCGACTTTCAGGCGATAGCAATAGCGGAACATGCCTGGGGGAATTGATGTCAAGGTTGTCGGCAGCGTAGTCAGCGACAGCACAGAGCACCCGTTGAATATGTTATTGCCGCATGTCGCGGCGGGAATCTCCGGCAAGTCAAGCGAAGCGCACTGGTAGAATGCCTGCGTCCCTATGCTGGAGATATTGGCAAATGGCCACTCGACCTGCGCCAGCAGCCCGCACGCCTGTAGCGCGGAAGCGGCGATGGCACTTACCCGGGGCGGGAGAGATACCGCCGTGACAGGTGTGCCGCGAAGCGTAATGGGCATGGTCGTCAGGGGATTGGCGTAGCGGATTTTGCCCAGCCCATTGGAAAACGTGTGCCTGACAACGCCTGTCTTGGAATAGAGCGTGACCTGCTCGGCCGCCCAGTACCAGACCTCGTTGGCAGGTTGGCCGCGATTGACCAGCACCTGCATCGTGTAGGAGTGTGCCCTGTGCCGGAACATTACGCCACCTCCCATTCCGCCGTCTGCTCGACATGCACGCCGTAGGGCGTCCAGCTCACCAGCAGCCTGTAGCGGTTGCCGCTAGACATCTCGGCGTCAAGCGTGATTCCCTCCGCCACCGAGAATGTGTACTCGCCGGGAGCCACGAAAACCACCGCCTCGCCGTAGTCGGTCTCCTGACTGGCCGCCAAAGTGAAGTCCTCGGTCATGGCAAGCGTGTATATGCCGCCAGGCGACACCGTGCCGGACGTGCCCGAGAGCGCGGCGAACGGCGTGGTGGCGTCCGCCTGCGCTGCGGCGATGGCTCTGGCGATCATGTGCGGGACCTCGGCGGAGATGCCGGAGGATACGAGAGCCTTAACCTGCGCCCGGGTTAGCTCGGTGGCGGGGATGGGCGGCAGCGGTCCGCCGGGACCGTGCGGGTCAATCGCGGGGCGGCACAGCACGGGGAGCGTGATCATGCAGCAGGGCGTGCCGGAAGCGTCCATCCCGACGACCTGGAGCCAGCAGGGCATACCCTCGCCCAGACCGTCCACCACGCGGAGAAAACGCTCTGTGCCGGTGTCGATGGGTGCGATGATGGAGATTCCGCCCTGCGTCTGCGACACATCCACGCCGTCGGTCGTGCGGCACATCGGCAGGGTGGTCGAGAGCCAGTCGCGGGCGACCGCCAGCGTCCAGGTCTGGGCGTCGGCGAATCCCGGCGGGACCTGCCCGGTCGCGGTTATCTCCCAAGTCGGCGCGGTGCCGAAGTCGAGAGATGGGAGCCAGTCGGTGCCCGCCGTGCCGGATGGGTTGGTCCAGGTGCGGGTAGCTAAGTTGTATGTCAGGGAGATGGCGGTCATGGCTGGGAGGGATTGGAGGTGATGGCGCGGAGAATGGCTTCTGCGACGGTCTCCGGCGCGATGCACGCCATGCAGAGCGCGTAGTTGCGGCAGTTGATTGTCACGGGATGTTCGCAGGAGCGCGGGTCGTCCGTGCGGAAATGAAGGCAACCTCGGCGGAGGTCGTAGCGCTTCGCGTGCCTGGCGGGGAGGCAGACGCTGTGGAGGTGCGCGGCGTGCGGGTAGTCGGTGAGCATGGTCGGCTCGCGTGCGCCGGCGACCACGACGGTCGGCTTGTCGAACGCGGCGGCGGCATGGACTAGCGAAGACGGAGGCGAGACCGCGCAGGAGCAGACGGAGGCAAGCGCCAGCAGTTCGCGGCAGGTGGTCGCGCCTCTGAGGTCGGTGACATTCGGCGGGAATGCGGATGCGTCCCGGACATCCCTTCCCTCGCGCCCGCCGGTGAGGTAGAACTGGAACTCCGGCAGTAGGGCGCAGACCTCGCTCCACCAGGGGTAGCCCTTGACGCTGGAGCCAGTCTGGCAGTTGGTGTTTAGCAGGATTTTACCGCTGGCGGGATGGCTCGACGCCCATTCGCGCTCGGAGTCGTCCAGGCGCACGACGGGTGCGCGGCAGAACGGCTCCAGGTCGATGGACAGCGAGCGCGACAGCGACAGCGTGAGGCCGTCGCATAGCGAGCCCGCCTCGGCGCAGATGTCGGAGACTCCATGGGTGCGGTACTCGCACCTCACTGAGAGTTCGGCGCGGATGCCCATTTCCCGCGCCCACGGAGTGCCCCTAAAAATCTCCTCGTAGTTCCCTGCATACCACACGCGCCAGTCGGGCTTCACGCGCCGGAGGTTGGCAAGCGCGGCGGATAGGCAGAGCGCGTCGCCGAGGTGGTTGCAGGTGGTGACTTCAAGATTCATTTCTCGAACCTCGATTTTTCGGGGAAGATCGCGAAAAGACGCTCGCGCAGACCGCCCAAAAACGGCGCGTCGGAGTAGTTGCAGAATGGCTTGTCGAGCGGCACCGTCCGACCGTCCTCTGAGGTCTCGAAGTGATTGCACACGTCGCGCTGGGGAACCTCGCCGGAGGTTACGCCCTCCAGCCCGCGCCAGAGGGTGTAGATGCAGAAGCCGTTGTCCTGCGTGTAGTCCACCGAGCGCATCGCCTCCGCGATGGTGTCTGCGCGAAATGACTGGGGCAGGTGGCAGTCGTAGGAGTACGACATCTCGACGCCGCGCGAGGCGAGGTAGTCGAAGGTGTTGACCATCCGCCGGAACCACTTGCCCTTGCCCTTGCCAGCCTGCGCCGCGAACCATTCTCGCGGGTGGCCGTTGAAGATGACCGGCAGGGTGCGGAGGTCGCAAGGCGAGAGAAACGTGCAGTCGTCGGCGGAGAACACCCAGCGGTCGGAGCCGGAGAGTCCCAGGGCGTACACGGCGGCAGAAACCTTACGAAACAAATTGGCGTCCTTGCAGTGGAGATAGGGGTCGCCCTGCCGAATCCAGAGCACGCTCGACGGCTCCAGCCATTCCGGCAGGTCCTGGCATACCAGTACGACGCGGGACAGGCCAGTGACGTGGCGGGCGACGCTCCTGAGCAGGAGGCGCAGTTCGTCGCCGCGCCGCCGGGCGCTTTCGTCTAGGCGGTAGGGGATTACGAGGGGGAGGGGGAGGTCAGGCATTGGCTGGTATCGGAGAAATGTCCACAACCGCGAATGGTTGCAGTATCTGGCATGTGGCAACCTGGCGCGTCGGAGACTCTGCTGCAATGGCCTGCATGTATCCCGACAGGTCCGAGTCGGTCGCGCCTCCCTGTATGTCGTACGTGTCGTACAGGCCGATCCCGTTTGGCATGACTCCCAGCGACTCGAGACTCTGCGCACCGCCGGTCTCGGACGCGATGCCGGCCCACGCCACGCGGGGGGACAAAATTTGCCGATACCCGGCTATACCGGGTATTAGCTCATACGGGTCGCAGCTGGGGATTACGCACCGACCGTCAGGCGACCAGGACTGGCTAAGCCTCCAGTGCGACGCGGTCATGCTCCATACCGACACGGAGAGACGGTCGGACGATGGGTATGGAGCCCAGGACTCCTGCTCCAGTCCGGCCAGCGCCTCGGCGTATGTCATCGCCGTGTCCGCGCTAAACCCGCGACGGGCCACGCCGAGGTAGGAGTCGGGGCTCTTGACCACGAGTGTTTTCGCGTCGTCGAGAATCAGGTTCGCGACGCGGAAGAAGTCGTCAATCGGCATTAGCATCGTCGCCCTTACAAAATAGGGCAGCGCCTGCACGCCATAGCGAGAGATCTGCCAGCTCTCCCAGTCGGCCATGGTGTATGCAAGGACCTCGGAACTGTCGTACGGGTCCGACGCCATCCAGCACCGCCACGCAGACCACGAGCTGCTGGTGTACGTGTATCTCAGGATCTCGAGAACCGCGCTTTGCAGGAGCTGGGCCAGGACCGACACCGGAGCCAGCATGAGGTCTCCGGTATTCGCCTCCTGGATTCCGAGCAGCCTCGCCAGCCGGTTGTACCTTGCGACAAGAGCGCCGCTTGGATCGGAGATCGGCTTAAGCATTACACGACCCTCCCCGCGACGTAGATGTCGCCGTACTGCACCTGGGTTACCGCTCCCCCGGCGATGGTCGCCAGGCGATAGACGGCGGTGGTCGCTCCCTGCGACGGAGGGCTTCCGCGCGCGACACTGTAGGAGTACGAGCCGCCGGAGTAGGAGAGAGCGAGATACACGGTGCCGTTCCCGGAGGAGACAGTAGTCGCCGAAACGGATATCGTTGTCGCACCGGCGATGACGAGTCCATCCGCCACGGTGATCCGGGAGGAGCCGTACGACACGGCGAACGGACCGGAGTATCCTCCTCCTCC
>JAFZWH010000087.1 GCA_017617415.1 Victivallales bacterium
ATCCGCCTCGCAGGCCTCGCCACCACTGGCGGAGCAAAACTCTTCCAAATCACCGCGACGCCTACTGCAGTCTGCTCCTCGGAAATCTCCCCGCTGGCACCGAAGGTCGCAAGACACGCCTTCGAACGCATCGCAATGGACCTGGCACGCGCCTTCCTGGACAATGAACCCGTTCCGCCGCAAGCCCTCCGCCCCGACCGCCGAGGCGTTGTCCGCTTCACCTCCAATGGCTTGCAATATACTTATGCTGGAAAGCCACTTATGCTATTCCGCAAGGCGTCCGTGAAACCGCGATGGGCGTGGCGACGCCAGCCGACCACGCCCAATCTCTGGCAATTCGTGGACCGCAACGTCCACCTCATGCTGGAAGTCCGCTTCCTGGAATAAGAGGTTATTATTCCCTATTCTGCAGATACTGCCTGGACGCGGCGACGATACTCCTCCCGCGACAGCATGACGAAGAGGCGGGTGGCCCCTTCGGCGAAATCGGCGGTAAACCGCCCCTGCTCGTCCAACGCAAATTCCTCGTCGGCAAGGGGATCATAGACTCCACGAACCCATTTGCCATTTTCAAGGCTGATGTTGCGAGGGCCGGGGACATCCACGCTGACGCCAATCATGATCCCGTTCGCCCAGACCTGGTCGGGGGTTGTCAGGTAGCGGTGGATGCCCGCATGCTCCACCAGCACCTCCAGGAACTCGCGCGGCAAGGCTGGCACCGCTGCATAGACGCTGGTCCATTGGCCGTATTCGCGCACCGCCAGTGCTCCGCCACCATCTGGATAGTGTCCCAGAATCGTGGCGTCTCGCGCCTCGCGGACGTATGGGCATGGCGTGTAGCGACGGGAGCCGTCAGTGGCCATCACCTTCCCGCGCAAAGCCTCGGGGAGATATTTTCCGTCAGGCGCATCCAGCGTCATCTGGGCAAGCACGCCCTCCTGCTTGAGGCCCATCGGAAGCCCCGTGAATTCCGTCATCGCCTGGGCGGGATCGGCGGAGTCCGCGATGGCGGGACCATAGAGGAAAAGCAGCACGCGGCCATCGCTCTTGAAGCGCTCAAGGGCGGCCATCTGGCTCGCGTCCGGCACAAAGGAACACGGGAAGACCAGCATCCGGATGCGTTCGGGGATGCGCTCCAGATCGCTTGCCAGATAGTATTCAACGGTAGTGCCCAGGCGGACGAGGTCGGGCATGATGCCACGCAGAAGGTCGTAGGCGTTGTAGTCGTTGGGGCAGACCAGCCCGAGGCTTCTCTCGTCAATCACCACGGCGATGTCGGCACGTGACCAGCGAAGCGTACCCAGATTCGGTACCGCCTCCTGGAAGAGTTTCACCAGCCGGCTGATTTCGGCCATCAGCGCGGGATTGGTGTAGGGAATGCACCCCACGTCAAACCACCATTGCGCCTGGCCGGTACACAACGAGCGGATCGCCTCCTTGTCCTGCTGGAGAATATCACCCGCCTCGGTGTCGGGTCGGCCGTAGCCAGCGTCCTCGGGCGTCGCGAAGGTGCGCACGTCCATCTCGACGAACCAGAACTTGTCGTGGAGCCGCAGGCTGGCATCCGCCCCCATCGGGAGGACGGTTCCCTTGCCGCCAACCTGCCGGAAGGTGTAGCTGGTCGGGCTGCAGAAGAAGTCGATATCGGGCGAGGCAATCAGCCGCGCGGCGTCCAGATGACCAGTGTTGGCGACGGTGCGGCCGGCCAGCTCCATCGCGTAGCCGTAGAAGGACCCCACCAGCAACTTTCCTCCGCAAGCCTCCTTGAGGGCGTGGGCGAAGCATTCGATGGCCTCCGCATCATCTTCCGAGAGATGGCGCGCATAGTCGGTGATCCAGCGGGCATTCGGCTGACCAGGCAGATACAACTGACGCTGCTGCATCGGCTCCTTGATCTCGTCGCGGAGACTACGCAGCGGAATGGCAGCAGTCGCGAGGGTTACTTCAGGCTTGCCCCAGGCCTTCTGGAGCGCCTCATCCGAGCCGTATTTCGCGGTAAGCCAGCGCCGGAAGGCCTTCAGGGAGGCCTCGGAGTAGTCGGTCCAGATCTGGTAGTTCTCCCACTGCATCCACTCCTCGCCGGAACCGCAGCCCAAGACGAAGCCCGCCACGTGCCGCGCATACGGGGTCTTCTCCAGATAGGCGATGAAATTCCGCAGGCGATCCGCCATCAATTCACGCCATGGCAGGGATGACCAACTGGCCGGCTGACGGTGGCGGTGGTATTTATATGGTATGGTATTATCATTCTCGTCCTGCTCGCAGACCAGTTCGCCGGGGTTCTCCTCGGCCCACCAGGAGGGCGTGCCCATGTAGAGACGCAACACCACCATCGCGTCTGGCGAGACCTCCAGAACCTCCTGCATCCGCTGCTCGAACTGCGTCCAATCAAACTCGCCCGGCATGCGCTCGGTCATCACGGAGAGGCCGTAACCACCTTCGGAGACATTCGTGTCAAAGCCGAAGAGGTCGATGCCGCACTCTGCGAAAACCTTCACGCCCAACCGCCCCGGCGTGAAAGTCGCACGCATCAGCCCGCAGTGGATATTATCATCGATATAAAGAAGCGGAAGAGCGTTCGTCTCGGTAGGCCGCTTCACCTCCACCCTCCGGAAGCCAATTTCCTCCACGCCAGTGATTTCCATCTCAACTGGAGTAGCCGCGACCTCGCCCAACTGCAACCACACACGGTAATGTCCCGTCGGCAACGACTTGGGCAGTTTGACCTCCTGCGCCGGAATTGTCCAGAATTGTCCATTGTTATCAAATCGCAGTGGAATGGTCCAGTCGCGCTGGGTTCCGGCGGGCGCAGATACGGCGAAGAAGGCACGCTGGTCATGTGGTGCGCGTCCCGTAAAATTGACCTTCACTTCCGGGAGGGCAATGGCGCTTCCGGCAAGTCGCGGCGCATCGGTCTGGGCGAAGAACTCCGCGAAGGCAGGCGCTTCCGCAATGGGCGCCTCGTCCTCCCAGAGGCGGATGGCGCGGACCTGGAAGGTCGCGTCGGTCTGCGGAGGAAGTTCCGAGAAGACGATGCCTATCTTATTAACGGGCTGGAAGGGCGGCACCGCTTCTTCGTCGGATTTGCCGTGCTGATGCCAACCGCCGTCGTAGTCGAAGGTGACCTCGTGCCATTCGCCGTCGGGCGGCAATGGTCGGCGCTGACGGCATGTCCAGCTCTCCCAGCTGGAGGCACCGGGACAGCGCTCCTGGCTCTGGGTGACATTCAGGCGCACCACGGTCGGAACCTCGCCCAAATTCCGTACCTCGAAGGTAATATGCGACCACAACGGTGGTTCCGGGCGAAGATAGGCAAAGCACTGCCAACTGTTCTTGCCCTCCTCCTTCGGAGCACACTGCAAGGTGACCGCACCGGCTTCCGCATCGTAGGTTGGCAGCGGGTTCTCGTTGTCCAGTTCCCAGCCGCCCGACGAGCGGCCGTCGTACCAAAGGACGCTCACCGGCGCGGCGGAAAGGCTGACGATGGTCATGACAAGAAGGGCAAACTGTGCGATGCGATGGTTCATGGTCGAGAAGTATGTTTTCAGTTGGCGTCACGCGCCTCGAAGATCTGGAACTGGTTGCCGTCCAAAAGCAAGGAGAGGCGCGTTTCGACTGGTTGTCCCTGGTCGTCGAACAGCCGTTTTCCTGGAGGGAGCGCGACCTCGAAATCGAATTGGCGTGGCTTGTCCTGGAGATTCATCAGAACCACGAGGAGATTGCCTCGGCCGTCCTCCAAGACCTCACACCCCGCGCGGTTCACACCTGGCGAGTTCATTTTCAGGAGTTCGGGGGAGCGCCGACCGCTGGTGAAGAACTCCTCGTATTTTGCGACCAGCCGCGAGACTTTGGCAATGGCGAGGAAGGAACGTCCGTCCAAGGTTGGATAGTGGTAAAGCAGACATCCCCGCGTGGCGTCGCAGCAGCGCCGCAGCAGCGTCGCGGCACTCACCGCCTGCGGGGCAATGCGCTGAACATAGTCGAAGGGGAAGAGCAATTCGCCGAGCACCAGCCCGGTCTTCTGGAAGCACTGTTGGGTGTCCTGCAATTCCTGCGGGGAGCGTCCGTAGCCGCACATCGCCAAATCCAGAACGCCCTCCAAGAGCGACCAGTCGATGCCATAGACCAGTTTGGAGCGGTCACTCTGGTAGCCGGAATAGATGGAGAATCTCGCGCCCGGCAGTTCCTCGTGAATTGCGTTTGCCAAAAGCGTGGCGAAATCCGCAAGACGGCGATGGCAGTATTGTTGCCACTGCGAAAGGAACTCCTGGTTGATGCGCTCGGCGGTCAGCCCCTCGACGGAGATTCCGGCGAAGCACGCGAAGTCCTCCAGACAAGTCGGACAATAGCAGGAGAGATAACTGTCTTTGACGTGGCTCTCGTAGTCCCAGTCGATGTGCTTCCCTCCGCCAAAGCGCTGGTGCCACGCCGGAAGCCGCTCACGCAGGAACGCCGCGAACTCCGGGTCTTTCACCAGCCGGGTGGAACAGACCATCAACTTGCTGACCGTGCCGTCGTAGGCGACCTGCGCCTGGTCGGGATGCTTTGCGAGATACTCCTGGCAGTTGAAATTCCAGTCCTCGAAGCTGAACAGCACCACGCTACGAAGCCGCTGGCAATCCCCGACCGGACTGGTGATTTCGGTGACTCCCGCATCGGCAAAGTAGTCGAAGATGCGATGGCGCAACGCATCGTCGTCCATGCTCTTAAGCCAACTCCCCCACATCTGGATAAGGAGTTCCTTTGGCTGCACGCCCCGCGCAGGCTCGATGATATGCACAGCGAAGCTGTTGGGCAACTCCAGCGCGTTCCCTTCCTGGCTGGAGGCATAGTAGAAGATGCGCGTCTCGGACAGCGGCGCGTCCTCGGCCACGCCAATTACGGCGGCAATCATCTCGTGACCCTTGCGCGTCATGGCGAAGGACAACTTCTTTTTGACGGTGATCGCATAGCGCGTGAACTCCACGCCGTCACGAAGTGTTGTGCCTTGCCGGGTGACCTCCAGCGGGAACAACTTGTAGTATCCCGACGCGCCGATCAGTTCCACTCCCGGCGGCAACTCCAAGGTCATCGTATAATCGGAGACCTTTTTGCCAGGCACGCCCTGCGGGAAAAAGAGAATCTGCTGAAGTCCGCCACGGTTCAAGTAGATGCCATTGACCTGCCAGTTCGGCCAGACAACTGACTGTTCGCACAGGATGCTCCGATGCGCTGTGCCGTCCTCGCCAACCGCCCAGCCCTCCGGATAGGGGATGGCCATTTCGCCAATCGACAACGCCACCTCCGCGTCGGACTTGGCCTTCAGCACCAGTTCGTTCACGCCCGCCTTCAACGGAACAGCCCCTGTCACGGCAACGTCATTGACCGACAACTCCGCGCCCTGCAACCTCGCCGTCAAGATATGCGTGTTCACCTCGCAGTTGTATCTGGGCGAACAATAAAACACATTATTTTCTTGCGCGACAAACCATTGAAACACAAAATCGCCACTCTGCCCCAACTCAAACTCCACTTCCTCGCCAGCGCTCTCCGCCGTGATGGTCTCCGCGCCGAAATCCGCCCGGCACACCAGCCGTCCAGATACATCGTTCTCCCGCGCCACGCGGAGCACATTTCTGCCGGGGAGAAATTCGGGGAAAGCGGTGACACGCAGCCCGGGAACTTTCTCTACAAAGACAAGTTCGCCGTAGTTCTTCGCCGTGTGCACACCGCCCTCCGTGGTGGCTTGCAGGCAACTGACCTCCTTTGAGGCATATTCGCGCCGCGAGGCCAGAAAGCGCCAGTGGTCACCGACGGCGGGCCGCCCGCCCAAATTGCGCCACGGCAGCGCCATCTCGACCGTCCATTGCGCATTCCCCCGCGTACTGGAGACTCCGATGGCTACGACGGCCTCGGAACACCAGCTGCGGTCGCGATTCGACCAATATTCCGCCTGCGCAAGGTCGCTCACACAGTCGCACACCACTCCGGAGGCAGCCGCAATCACGTCGTAGAGCCGACCATTCGCGGGATTCCCCAGAAGCAACTGAACCATGTCGGTCGAATACACCGCATCGCTGTCCGCGCCCTCGTAGGTGTTCTTGAAATCATGAAGACGGTTCTGGACGGGGTCCAAGGCGTCCTCCTGGCACTGAAACGCCGCATAAAGACATTCATCGTCCCACAAAAACCGCACCGTGGTCTGCTGCTGGGCGAAGTTGTTGTTCGAGAGCAGCAGGAATGGTCCACAGGCGATGCTGTTCCGCCAGGCATCATCCGCCAGACTACCGTCCACCAAAGGCGTGCCACGCCCCGCCGACACCATCATCGGTTCCGCCGCAAAAAGCCCGGGGCAGACAGCAAGGCACGCAAGGATCATTGGCAGTGTTTTCATAACTCGTTGGTTTTATCCAAGTTATTCTTTTTATATACTTTACACCAACAATGGCTTCCTGCAAGTCATGACAGTGAAATTGACTGCTAAAACAAGGCGTTTGGCAGGTTTCTGAATTCGTGATTTTGCGAAAAGCGTGTAGCGTCGGCACTCGCAGACGAAATGCATTGTGGTGACGCCTCACCATCCCACAGTCAAATTCATGGATTTTGATTCTATTAACAATACTCTTGGAAAACAGAACGATTCAAAAATAGTCTAAATTTCTCATAAATTCATATAGAAAATATTAATTTTTTTATAGCTTTAAATTCTATCCTATTTTTACTTGAAAAGCGCCACCGGTAGAGTATATTTTCCGTGCTGACGGCAGAGTGCCGTTGCGTCATTGGCCGCAACCCAGGTCCCGCGAAGGGCGGGAAAGGAGGCGAAAGCCAATGAGCGTTTGGATTGCAGTCATTATGATTGTGATTATCATCCGGATTGAGTTCCGCCGATAAAAAAGGCAGGCATCCGGGTGAAGGCCGGATGCCTGCGTGAGGGGACGCCACCATGCGTCATGTGTCTAACTGACCAGTGACGTTTGCGCTACGCGTCATACCACGCATAGCGCATAGGCATTTCTGCCGTCAGTTTTGAAACTGCTTTTAATATGGTACATATAACGATTTTTTCAAGTCCGACGGAGAAGTTTTTGAGATTATTTTTGGGTGTTGCGTAATTCCTCGGCGATAGGTATTCAGGCTGGGTACAACAAGCGCAGAAGCTGGGCAGGACTGGGAGGACGGGAGACCTTCGGTCTTCGGTCTTCCCGTCCTGCCTTGCCTGTCTTCCGTCTTCGGTCTTCCCGTCCTGCCTTGCTGGCGCCAATAGCCGCCCGAAACTCAGACCCTGGGCAGGAAGGGGTTTGACAATGCAAAGAGGGAGTCACCACACCGGGAGGGTGACTCGGCAAACTAGAGTATCCACTTGTGGGTTATCCACAATAATTGAAAAATATCTTTGCCAAACAGTTGAAATCCCTTTCCCTTTTATTATAATTACTAATGAGCCTGTTGTTAGGCATCATGATCCGCTTGTGAATTACCCCCCCATAGTGGATTGTCCACTTGGGAAAACTCAAACCAACCAAAGGAGAAATCCCAAATGAAAAAATCCTTCACTCTGATTGAACTGCTGGTCGTGATCGCGATCATCGCGATTCTCGCCGGCATGCTCCTCCCCGCCCTGTCCAAGGCGCGTGCGAAGGCCCGCGCCGTCACCTGCATGAGCAACCTGAAAAACCTGGGCGTCATCATGAACATCTACATGAATGACAATAACATGAACACCCCGTGCATTTATGACGGCACCACCAGCCACACCTGGCTTCGCACCTTCGCCGAAAACGAATATATCAACATCCCGAATGGCTCCTTCGGTGTTGCCGCCTGTCCGGATGGTGGCGAACCCGACTCAACCCTCCTTGACGACAACGCCGACTACAACAATGGCAAGAATATGGCCGCATGCCTCACCCACTACGGAATGGTAGGCATGACTTGCGGTCAATATGGTACCGCTGTGCCAGGCTCGTATTGGAGCTTCGGTTCACGCCCCTTCTTCAAGAGCGGAGACGGGACGAAATACTACCCCAGCAACGACGCCGATGGCTCGACTGGCGCACCGAATGCCGACAGCGTAAAGGATGCCTCGGAAGTCGCGCTTCTGGGCGACAGCATCTGGCCGAGTGTGCATGGTGTTCAGATCTACTTCATCTACCGCAGCCCCCAGAACACGGGTGCCAACGGCTGTGTCGTGAGCCGTCGCCATGCCGGCAGCGCCAACCTGGTCTTCGCCGATGGCCACGCCGCCTCCGCCGACAAGAGCAATTTGGTGAAATACGGCTTCGGCACGGGTGCGGTGGATTAATTCCCTTCACCTTTGTTGCGTTTGGCGGCGGCTGGCGTTTTCGGTCAGACCGCCGCTGTCTATTGTTATCCCCGCATTATCACATAACGGTTTTACAGCAATGAAGATAAAGGCATTTATAGGCATTTTGGCACTGCTGGCGACCTGGGCCGTGGCTGCCCAGAATCTGGTGAAGAACCCTGGCTTTGAGGAAGGTGCCACGGGCTGGGGCTATGCGGCAGAGTGCGGCGTGGTGGAAGCCGGCGCGGGACGGAACGGCACGGCGGGCTATGTCTATCGCCGAACCGATCCAGAGGATTATCATATTCTTCGTCAGGACATCAGACTGGAACCTGGACGACGCTATCGTTTCACCGCCTGGGCGCGTCCTGCCACCCCGGAGACCGACCCCACCAATATCGGCATTATTTTGGAATTCAGCAAAGACGGCGTCTTTCTGGGCACCCAGTACACGGAGCGTGTTCACGAGGAGGGCACTGACTGGGACTTCTACCGCTGCGAGTTCACCGCCGGAGCGGAAGGCACCAGCTACAATTTTGGCGCCTATTTGCCGCAAGGCTGGCTCGGTGCCTTCGTGATGGACAACATCGTGATCGAACCGCTAGACTCGGAATGGCGTTTCGCGCAGATTCTTCCATGGGGAAATCTCGCCCAGGCGAACGATGAACTCGTTTTTGCCTCCATTTTCAATGACCTGCCACTTGACGCCCAGGCGGTCACATTGCAGGTCTTGGATGCGGAGGGCGGCGAAGTGGCCAAATCCACCCACCCGTTGCAGAAGGACGGCACGTTGCATTTCCCCCTTCCCGCCTGTCAGCCAGGCGACTATCGTGTCCAAGCCACGTTGACGGACAAGGCTGGTGCAGTCCATGGCACGTCGGAACTTCCGATGAAGGTCGTTTCCGAACGCCGCCGTACCGTCGAAATCACCGCGAACGGCTCGTTCGTGGTCAACGGCACTCCCTTCTATGCTATTGGCGCCTTCTCCAACGGCTTCTACGACAACCCCGACCACGATGAAATGGCAGAACTGGGCTACAACTGCTCGCTGACCTACCCGATGATCGCCGACTGGTCAAAACTGGAGGAAATCGAGCAGTATGTGGGGGAATTGGACAAATGCGAGCGGCTGGGCCTGAAGGTCATCTTCTGCCTGAAGTTCCATTTCGACCTCGCCAATGACCTGGCGGCTTTCCAGAAATTCGTCGCCCCCTGGGTGGAGCGCGTCAAGGGCCATCCTGCATTGCTCGCCTATTTTCTGATGGACGAACCGCCCGTCGCCAAGGCACCGCTGGCGGATGAATGCCGACGCTGGCTCAACAAGATTGACCCCGATCATCCCGTCGTGGCGGTGTTCTGCAACCAGATGAACATCAACGACTTCATCAATGGAGTGAACAGCGTGGTCACGGACATCTATCCCTTTGGCGGCAATACCCACACCGCAGTGCGCCAGTTGGTGAATCTTCAGGCCATCCGCGCACGGGGTCTGCCAGTCTGGCTCTGCGGACAAGCCTACGATATGGGCACTTTCATGGACTGCCCCCACTACTATCCGACCGCGATGGAAATCCTCGCGCAAGGCGTGACGGGTTATATTAGCGACACGGGCGGATTGCTCTACTGGATGTACGACTACATGAAGAAGGTCGAGGAGGCTGAAAGACGTCTTTCGGAAATGAAGTGGGCGGTCGCCCTGCTGAAGGACGTGGCGCCCTTCGCACTGGCCAAACAGCCAACCGAGCCACCCGCGTGGATGGCGACGGTTCAGGCAAAGGACGTGGCGTGGCGCATCTTCACGGATGGGCAGGGCGAATACCGCCTGCTGGTGGTCTCCACCGACGCCCCTGGATGCCTTCGCATGGAATTGCCAGAAGGCTTGGAGTTCGTCGGCTCCGCCACAGGACTCACGGGCGTGGCGGACGGCATGCTCGTCTTCCAGGGCAAAGTCCTCCCCGATTGTGACATCATCAAACTGCAACGGAAATAGTCTCTAATTGATGCAGAAATTCCAAGAAATCAAAGAGATTTTGCAAAGCGAACTGGAGGCGGGGAAATACCCCGTCGGTTCCCGCTTCCCCTCCGAATACGAATTGGGCTACCGCTTCGAAGTCTCGCGCCTGACCGCGAACAAGGCGGTGAATCTGCTGGTCGCGGAAGGCTGGCTGGAGCGCGGAGCGCGGGGCGCGGGCACGCGGGTGAAAGCCTGCCAGAAGTCCTTCAAGGGGCAGATTCTCTATGTCGGCGGGCTGGTTCTGAGTACGCCGAACCTCTCTTTGGAAGGTCTCTACTCCCAGGCGTATCAGCGAGGCTACTGCGTGAGTGTCGCCGCCCCTCCCGACACCGCGCTGAACTCCTACCTGGCCACCGCAGTCGCCTCCGGACTCTTCGCGGGCATCGTCACCGCCGACTACTTCTGGTTTGACGACCAGGTGCCCGGCCTCCCTGTCGTCTATCTGGGCAATTACCATAGTTCAGGCAACCACACCGCGTTGCACTATGTGACCTCCGACAACGCCGAGGCGGGCCGCAAGATGGTCGAGGCGGTGACCGCCCGCGGCTACCACTGCCCTGTCATCTATGCGGACTACGCCTATCAACTCAACGAGCGGGTCCATCGGGTCGAGGGGATGCTTCAGGCGATGCGGGACCTCGGCTTCGCCAAACCAGACCGACGGCTCTTCGTCAGCGCGGACCACAAGGAACTCACCAAGACCGACGCGCTAGCACAACTACGGAAAATCCGCCACGATTTCCCTGAAACCGACGTCATCCTCTGCATCTCCGACCATCTGGCCATCCGGATGTTCGAGGCGTTGCAGGAGGCGAAAATCCCCTCGCCGCAGAAAATCCTATTGACCGGCTTCGGCAATTTCGAATACATCAGCGGAATCTATCACTTCCCCAGCGTGGAGCAGCATCTCTTCCATGCCGGCGTGGCGGCCGCCGATCTGCTGCTGGACATCGTGGAGGGAAAGGCCAGGGCCGACGAGCCGCATCTGCACGTCGTCCCATCCGAACTGGTCAACTTGGAATATATCCCACGACGCGAATCCAAATAGCGCACTGTTCCCTACGCCATGACCATGATTTGCGCAAACGATTTTCCCCGCCGCACCGACAGTGACACGATCGAGGCCGCCCTCCAAGTCGGCGCGGGAGGGACGGTCGTCATCCCCGCACGACGCTCGGAACGCGAGCCAGAGCGGACACATTGGTTGCTCGACCGCGCCATCCTGATTCCAGGGAACACCACGCTGGTGCTGGACAACTGCCGACTGAAGCTCTCCGACACGGCGCGGGACAACTTCATCCGGAGCGCCAACTGCGGAATGGGTCTGGGCGACCCCAAACCGCTGGAGGGGATCCATATTCGCGGCATCGGGACCTGCGTTCTGGAGGGCGCGGAACATCCGCGATCGACTGGCGACAGCACGAAACGGCTCGCATGCCCGTGCCCCAAACTCTATCCGCAAGGCGATGACCCGGAGGCATGGGCGCAGTCGTGGTATGAGGCGCATTGCTGTTCGTACGGAACTGACGCCGGCCGCCCCGGCGAATCTCAATGCGGCGACTGGCGCAACGTCGGCATACTGCTGGCCAACGTGCGGCGTTTCTCCATCAAGAACCTTCGGATCGTGGAGCCCCACGGATGGGGCATCTCGCTGGAGGGGTGCGCTTTCGGAAGCGTCAGGCAGATTGATTTCTCCGCCAGGATGATGCGGAATATCGACGGGATGGACCAGAACGTCGAGAACCAGGACGGGCTGGACCTACGCAACGGCTGCCACGACATCATCGTCTCGGACCTCACGGGAGCCACGGGCGACGACGTCCTGGCCCTCACCGCCATCGTTCACCCCGCCTCTCCGCATCCGGGCGGTGCCGTCGGTTCCACCCACGTCATGCACAACGACTTCTCCCGCCGCGAGAAGGACATCTGGAATGTCATCATCCGCAACCTGATGGCCTCATCGGGCGGCGGGATGCTCCAGGTCCGGCTTCTGGCGACCGGCGGCGCGCGGATTCGCAATGTGGTCATCGACGGCATTGTGGACTCCTCCCCGGAGGATTTCCACGCGGGGGCCAGCATCATGATCGGCGAGAGGAACCCGGAATACGGCGCGGTCGGAGATAACGCCTTCTCGGACATCGTCATCTCCAATGTCATCAGCAACGCCCATTCGGCCGTGCGTGTCCTCAATCCCGTGACGCGCCTGCGGTGCGCCAATATCCTGAACCGCTCTCCGGGCGGGCTGGAAGTCTCCCCGTAGCGCAGAAGGGAACCGCACCTTCCCTGTATTTTTCAAAAACGTGGGAAAAGCGGTTTTAAAAACCTCGAAAGTGTGATGAAATGGTCTCCTGAATTTCTCGAAAACGTGGGAAAAAGCGGTCTTAAAAACCTCAAAAGTGTGATGAAATGACCTTTTGAATTTCTCGAAAACGTGGGAAATGACGTGCCGATTTGCCGGTTTGGCAAAAGTGGTAGGAAAAATCTGCCAGTTTTATTAAAAAGTGGTCGATTTTTCCAGCCACTCTTTTGAGGACCGTCCCCGTCTGGAAATGGACTCTCGAGGAGGCCACCCTTCAAGCCGGAGGAACCACTTCCTTTTACGTCAGTCCATTTTGAGCAAACTTGCCTGATCTAATCTCACCCATGGACAACCTTTTCACCGACTTCTTCCCCTTCGGCGCACAATACCACCGCGCACCCACGCCGCTGGAAAGCGAATGGGACGGCGACCTCGCCGAAATCTCCGCCAAGGGCTACACGCATGTACAGTTCCGTCCGCAGTGGCGCTGTCACGAGCGCATTCGCGGCCAGTATGACTTCGCGGAACTGGACCGCCTCTTCGCAGTTGCTCAAAAGCACCATCTGCGGGTGATCGTGAAGCCACAACTGGAGACGGCGCCGGACTGGGTCTTCACCGAACTGGGCGGTTCGCGCGTGGGCTTCGGCGGGCAGCCCCTGCCGCCCATCGCGCACGCGGCCTTCTACGTCGGCGGATGGTGGCCGTGCTTTGACAACCCGGCGGTCGCCGAGGCGGCGGGAAAGTTCACGGAGGCGCTGGCGGCACATGTGAAGGACGAGGGGATGCTGTGGTTCTTCAATGCCTGGAACGAGCCGCGGAGCCGTCCGATGGGGCAATGCCAGTGCGAACACTCCATCCAGAGCTACCGCGACTACCTGAAGCGGCGTTTCGGCACCATCGAGGCGCTCAACGCGGCCTTCGGTAAGGCGTGGACCAGTTTCGAGACCGTCTTCCCCCCGCAGTCTCACTCCGACTACGCGGAGCTGTACCTCTGGCGGCAGTGGGCGGGCGAGGCGGTCGCCGCCCAGGTGGGCGTCTCGGCGGAAGGCATCCGTCGCGGTGCGCCGGGCAAGGCGGTGATGTGCCACGTGGGCTTCACGAGCATTACACAGGACCCCGCCTGCGACACCAGCAACGACCTCCTCAACGCGAAGCAAGTGGACTTCTATGGTTGCTCGCTGGGCATCCAGCTCCTGCCGAAGAACCGCATCGAGCGTCTGGAGACGCCCGTCATCGGTGCCTGGATGAGACGCGTGGATCCGAATTTCTGGTGCCAGGAGTTCTACACCAACTATGCGAACTGGTGGCAGGAGGCCGACCCCGCCTTCATCGAGCAGGCCCTCTGGATGATTCTCGCCACAGGCGCACGCGGACTGACCTTCTGGCAGTGGCGCTCTGAGCGCTTCGGCGAGGAGACCAACGGCTGGGGCATGCGGGAGATGGACGGCACGCCCACCCCGCGCTCCGACCGCTGCGACATTGTCGCCGACCAACTGCGGAAGTGGGGTGCCGAACTCGCCAAGACCGCTGTCCCCGAAAGCGATGTGGCAATTCTCTTCGATACCGCCAACGACCTGCTGATGCGCATCGAGGCAATGGAGGGACCCCTCAACGGCATCGCGAACATCCAGTCTGACACGACCTACTCCTACAAGTGCGGCATCCGTGGGGCATTCTACAACCTCATGACGACCAATCATGCGCCAGATTTCGTTACACCCGAGGATAATTATAATAACTATAAATTGCTTGTAATAAATTGTTTAGAGCAAATTTCTGAAGATACAGCCAGACGGCTTGAGGAATTCGTCAAGAATGGCGGGGTTCTGCTGGTGGAGTATCCCTTCGCCTGTCGGGACGAGCGCACGTGGGCGACACTCCAGCGGCCGTCGCTAGGGCTTGACCGCCTCATCGGCTGCCGCGAGACCCACCGCCTCGCCCTCGGCGACGGCGAGGCGAGGACGTTGCGCTACGCCGATGGACAACAGGACGCGGCGGCCTTCTGCCAGGCACGCCTGGAGCCGACCACGGGGACCGTTTTGGCCACTTGGGAGGACGGCTCGGCGGCCGCCGTGGTGAATTCTTTCGGCAAAGGCAGGGTCTTCACCTGTGGTGGAAATCTCTCCATCGCGGTGCGGGATGCCCTGGTCGCCAATCGCGAACCCGCGCTTCCGCACCTCTATGCGCTGGCGCTGGAAGCCGCCGGACTCTCCGCCGAGACCACGCCAATCTGGACGCTGGAACGAACCTCGCAGGAGAACGCCTTCCGCTTCCTCTTCAATCCTACCGACAAACCGCAGAGCGCCGAAATCCCGGCGGGCTTCCAATTGCGCTACGCCAGCGCCGAGGCAAAGGTCGAAGGCAACCGACTCGTTCTCGCCCCCAACGCTACTGGCGTGCTCTGCTGGCACGTCTGAGGATCTAAATTTACAGCAGTGCCTTGACGACGGGGAAGATGGCGTGGGCCAGACGATAGAAGCCCAGGTCGTTCAGGTGGCATCCGTCCACATAGCCTTCCCAGAAGTCCTCTCCGCAGCCGTCATGGAGGGCGTCGAAGAAAAAGATGCGGGGGTCGCCGGCGGCGCGGCGCTTCTGGCAAGTCTCGCTCATGTAGTTGCCTTTTTCGTCATGGGTTCTGTCCGGCGCGATTTCCAATGCGCCGCGGCCAGGCGTGGGAGACACCAGCAGGATGGGGACAGTCGGGTGCTTCTCGCGCAGCGTGTCCAGGAAGGTCGGCAGGGTCGCCTGGAGTTCTGCGACTCCGACATTCCACGTATAGTCAAGGATATAGAGGGCGGGATTGGGAATATCGGCCAGCATTGTCGCGATTTCCGGTTCGCCCTTGCCGCTGCCGGAGTAGCCTTGGTTCACGACTTCGCGGTTCAGCAGCCGCGAAAGGATGTTGCTGGCGGCGAGGCCGGGGCGAATGACACAGCCGCCTTGGGTGATGGAGGTGCCGTACCACACCACCGGCTCCGGAGCATCAAAGGGCGTGGGCGGCTCCACGTGCGCCGTTTCTTCCAGGCCGATGAAGAGTTTGCTGAGACCAGAGTAGGTCGGCAGATGGATGATGACATCGCGCATCTCGCGGCGAATCCCGCCGGCGATTTCCGTGGTGAAGGCCACCTGCGTAGGGTCGCGTCGCGTCGCACCCAGGCCGACCCATTGGTTGCCATCCTTTAAATAGATGTCCAGTCCCATGCTGCCGGTGGGGGCAAAATGGTCAAACTGGGACACGTCGAACTCCTCCACGTCCACCGCGAAGCGTGCGCTGTCGGTGCGGAAGCGGACCTGTCCGCCGGCGGTGTGGCCTGCGAGGGAGTATGCACCGCACTCCTTGGCGGGAACCATGGTCTTCACGCCATCGGGGAATTGCGTGACCTGTGTGGGACGTTTTAGCGGGAGGCGGTTGTATGCGTGGTCCTGGTCAAACCACGGGAAACCGAGGAGCCGCATCGGCGCCTCGCAAGGAAGATGCCATGACAGACCGTCGCGATTGACGGGCACGGTCGCCATGCGGGGGTCGATGGAACGGATGTCCTGGTAGAAATCTGCCATGGGGAAATACCTCCTAACTGATGGAACGAAACCGAAATTCGACTGAAAAAACAGTGGGGTGCTTGGTCCGCCTCAAATGGGACACTGGTTGAGGTGATTGGCTTATAATGTAAACCATTGAGTCTATTCTTCCTCGCGTCTCGCTTGAATGACGCAGGACTTCCCCTATCCAGAAGTTGATATTTCCCCTGGACAATTATGGGGTTTGCCCACAGCTACTCCGGGAAAACTACCGTCCAAAGGCAAAAATCATAGAAAAACTAAGATTCCGTTTCCTTCCCTTGCAACGAACTTGCAACCGGCCGAAATCGCATTACATTACTTCCGAAGGGGGTGGGGGCATACCTCCCTAATTGGAACGCGCATGCGCGACCATGCAAAATACGCCGCCGATGCCGGCTGGTTAAAATCGTCCTCTTGGCAACCATGTCTTGCTGCTGTCGCATGTAGCGCAAGGCACAGTTTTTTGCTGGACAGCAATGGGGTTTAGCCGCAAAATCCTCTTGTCTTCTTTGTAAATGTATCGCTTTGCTTTTATTTTAGGCTTTGTTCCCCAACAGGGTGCCTAATCAAGGCTTTTCAGCCGCGAAGCGGCGAGCGCACGGAGTGCGCGACCATGCTTAACCGCCTGCAAGCGTCCGTTTAGGGCGCGCAGCTGGCGGGGAGGCCAACAACATACCATGCGCCCGCAAGGGCGCGACAACCCTTCGGGTAAAGTCAAAACTGAAAGTAAAAGAACACAGTCGGGTACCCTGTCATGTAAAAGTCAAGCAGACCACGCGGCTTTTTCGGGATTGGGCCGATTTTTGTGTGTTTCTCTGTCTTTTCCGTTTTTCAGTGCAAAA
>JAFZWH010000088.1 GCA_017617415.1 Victivallales bacterium
CTCTGGTCTCTGGTCCCTGGTCCCGTCCGTCAGGTCTCAGGTCTCAGGTCCCTGGTCCAGCCCGTCAGGTCTCAGGTCTCAGGTCTCTGGTCCAGCCCGTTAGGTCTCAGGTCTCTGGTCTCTGGTCCCAGTCTCCAAGACACGGCTTATTTCCTAAGACTGCGAGGCAAAACGCCTGGTTCCCGTTGGTTCACCGGATGCGAAGCAAAGGGTATGGAGATAGTCGTGCGGGACGGCTTCGGGGATTCCCCGCCCGCCTCGGTGGCGGCGGGCGACGGGCTGCGTCCAGTGACAATGGTTCGCGTGGCGCAGTCGAAGACCACCTGCGGCGAGGAGACCGTGTGCCTGCCACGTTCGTCTGCGTATTCCAAATGGCAGTCGCCCTCCAGCACGATGTCGTTGCTCGCCTGACTGTACCGGCAGCGGTCGCCGGTGACGATGCGGGAATTGTCCGCCGAGCGCAAAGTGACCTTGCCGGGAATCTCAAGACTTTCCAGCATGGAGAGCGCCCGCTGGGCGGATTCCGTAGCGCCGTCATCGGAAAGGGGTTCGTTGCGCAGACGGGCGATGAGCTGTCCGCAATTTAGAATCATCTCCTCGGTCTCGTGGCGAGTGTCCTGCGCACGAAGCCCAAGCGCATCCGCCGTGTTGAAGGAGTCGAAGACCTCGCCGGCGAAGCGCGCCTCCACATTGCCATCGACGGCGACGGCGTTGGTCAGCGAGGAGTAGCTGCCACGGTCGCCGGAGAGGCGCTGACGGCCGTCTGCCGTGAAGAGTTCCAGGTGGTCCGGCAAGTCGATGTGGTCGATGCTGGTGACTGCCTTGCCAGTACCGCTGCGACTCGCCTCGCGCTCCGCCAGATACACCAGCACCCGCTGGGTGACCAGGCCGACCTCGGTGCCCGCCCGCGAAATCTCGCGGCGCGAGGCAAAGGCGATACGGGTGCCGCCCTCCAAGGCGCAACGCTGGTTGGCCATGTCGAGGATGCCTTCCTTGCCGGACAGACGAAGCGTCTGGTCGTGGGAAGAAACCACCAGCGGTTCGGGGAAGACGACTTGCTGGAGGTCAGAATTGGCCAGCACCCGCGTGGTGTCCAGCGTGACCGCCTGCTTGAGGTCGCGCTGCCCGTTGCCGGGAGTGACCTCCGCCCGGACCCGACCGGTCATCGCAAGTTCCTCGGAACGATAATCGTAGTGGGCGCGGTCGGCGGTCACATACACGGAAAAATCCGCCGTGCGCGCCACCAAATCCTCCTCCAGCTCCAAGGAGGCAATGGCAAGCTGGCTGGACAAGGACTCCTCCAGCCGCACCGTCGCACGGCGAGCAAGCACCCGCGCCTCCTCCAGACGCCCCTCCGACATCGAACCTTGTGCCAATGCCAGGACGACGTTATCCTCCAGCGCAATGGAGCGCGTGGAACGCTCGTAGCGCCCGCGGTCGCCTCCCACGCGGTGCGAGACGCCCTTCGCCCTGCCCCAGACGGTCACGCGCTCCGGCAAGTCAATCCACTCGATGCAGTCCAGACCGGAGGCACTCCCCTTCGTCCCGAAATCAAGCAACATCACCATCTGGGCGCCGCTCAGGAAAAGCTCGTGGTCCTGCCCGCCCTGCCCATGCAATTCGGCCAGGACATTGTCCATGCAGCGGATGGTCACCCGCCGTTCCGCGGAGGAGACCATCTCCACGCTGGCCCATCCGGCCTTGACTCGGCTGACGCCCGAGCGTTGCTGCAAGGTCATCCCCTTCGGGAAGACGATGTGCGCGCCGACGTCGGTCCGTGCGGACTCCTCCAGAACGAAGTCCACCTGTGGACCAACCAGAAGATAGTCCCCCGCCTCGGAAGAACCAAGGTTGCGCAATTCCCCGCGCACTTCGCCGTAGAGGGACACCCGCCCGGCCTTGCCGTCGAACTCGCCGCGGGAAGCCACAACCCGCTGTGCGGAGTCGGCGGAAATCATCGTCACCTGCCCCGGCAGTTCCACCCGGCTCACGACGCTTTCGCGGCGGTTCTGCGCGCGTTGCGCCTGGCGCTCCTCGGCGGAGGCAAGGCAGAGCGTTGCGCGGTCCGTGAAGAAGAGCCCCCAGCGCGGCTCCCGCCTGGAGTCCGCCGAATGGCTCTCCCTGAATTGATTCATCATCAGGACATTGCCGTCAATCGTCAAGTGTCCGTCCTGCGTCGTGAAGACGCCGCGTTCGCCCAACAGCCGCTGGTTTCCACCGTCCGTCTCGACGCGCAGGTGGCCATTGACCTCCACGCGTTCCACCCAGCTAATCTGCAAGGCAGAGTCTTCGTCGCGGCTGGACTGGCTCAGGAAGATCAGCATGCGGTCGCCGGAAAGCTCCCAGTCATCCCACTGATGCTCCTGCGAGGAGGAGCCGCCCGCTTCCGGTGGAATGCGAAGACGCACATTGCCTTCCAAGGTGACAATGCCGCTCTCGCCCTCTCCCGCCCCGTTCGGCGTGACCTGCATGGTCAAACGGCTGGCAGAGAGCGTAATGCGCGAAGCACCCACGGCTCCGACCGAACCGCCCCCATGCCCAAAGTTCTTCAGCGCCGAACGGTCAAGTTCCAGCTGAACCGCCTCGCGGATGACAAAAAGCAGCTGCCGCGCATCCCTCCCCCCTGTCTCGGCATCCGTGAAGAGGTCGAACCCCACGCCGGCGATTTGCATTCCGGGCCCCGCAAGCTCCACCGGCGTGTCCCCATGAGCCGCTACTTTTTCGACGTCAAAGACCGCCGACGGGGTCGAAATCGCGTAGCTGCCCTGCTCCGGAACCGCGACGTCCATCCTGAAGCCGCCAATCTGGTACTCCTTTCCTCGCAATTGCGCGGTGGCGCCGTAGATGCGCCATTCGACCGGCGTGGGAGACGCATCGCCACTGCGCCTCATCAACGCCTCGCCCGCAGTGCGGAAGTCGCGGACCTGGACATTGTCCAACTCCTTGACGCCCGGCAGCTCCACGGCAAGAATCGCCAGCGGCAGCAAAAAAATTAAGATGAAATTCTTTAAATTCAAGATGTTATATGATTATTAAGACCAGGGAAATGGCTGACCTCACTAGCTGTGCCATCCACTGTTAGGAGTGTTAGGCTACAGCAAGTGGTAATGCTCCAGCTCGTTGTTCCATTTACCCTGAAGCTTGATGAGCCAGGTGGCCATTTCGCGCAAAGCGCCATGACCGGCGAACCGCTCGGTCTGCAAGTCGGCAATGGCCCGGCACTCCTCCTCGGCATCTCCGACAACCACGCCGATGCCGGCATGGCGGATGGCATCGGCGTCAATGAGGTCGTCACCGATGAAGAGGCACTCCTCCATCGTGCAGCCAAAGCTTGCGGCGATGCGTTCCAGGACCTCGCGCTTGTTCCAGCAACGCTGCTCCAGGAACTTCATGTGCAGTTCCGCGCAGCGAATTTCGTTGGCGGTGCTTTGACGACCGGTCAGCGCGCCGACAATCAGCTCCTCGCGGAGCATCATCGTGACCGCCGTGCCGTCATGGACATTGAAGGCCTTAAGCTCCTCGGTGGAGTCTCCCCGATAGCAGATGGAGCCGTCGGTGAGGGTGCCATCGATGTCCATCGCCACGAGCTTGATTTTTCGCGCGGCCTCCTCAAGAGTCACGCCACGGGATTGGAATTTTCGATCGCTGAGGAGTTTCATGGACAGATTTCGTGGATGGCTTTCACGCTGGTCAAAAGTTCGCGGAGGTCTTTTAGTGCAAGCGAGTTGGCTCCATCGGAGAGAGCCTTCTCCGGATTCGGATGGACCTCCAGGAAGAGCACGTCGATGCCCACTGCGGCGGCCGCCCGCGCCAATGGCGCCACGAACTCGCGGTTGCCGCCGGAGCTGGTCCCGTTTCCGCCCGGCAGCTGCACCGAGTGCGTGGCGTCGAAGACCACCGGACACCCCAGGGAACGCATGATCGCCAGCCCGCGCATGTCCACCACCAGGTTGTGGTAGCCGAAGCTGGTCCCCCGATCCGCCAGCATGATGCGCTCATTGCCGACAGATTCCAATTTCTTGACCACCGCCGCCATGTCCTCCGGCGCCAGAAATTGTCCTTTCTTGACATTCACGGGCTTGCCCGTCCGCGCCGCCGCCAGCAGCAGGTCGGTCTGTCGGCAGAGGAATGCCGGAATCTGCAGGATGTCCGCCACTTCGGCCACCGGCGCACACTGCTGAGGCTCATGCACATCTGTAACCACGGGAACGCCGTATTTCGACTTGACGGCGGAGAGCATCTCCAGCCCCGCCTCCAGACCGGGCCCGCGGAACGAGGTGACGCTGGTGCGGTTCGCCTTGTCAAACGACGCCTTGAAGACGTAGTTGATGCCCAGGTCCGCGCAGATTGCCTTCGCCTTCTCAGCGACCTCGCTACACACCTCCAGCGATTCTGCCACGCATGGTCCCGCCAGCAGCAGCAGCGGCTCGCCACGACCAACCCGGACACCCGGAACAACCTCAAAATTGCTCAGACTCATTTTAGTAACTGTTTGGTTTCTACAATTCTACGGGGGTTGCACCCTACAATTCTACGGGGGTTGCACCCCCGAACCCCTGCAGGGACTTCCCGCAATTGCTAATTGCTAATTGCTAATTCCCAAGAGTTCTTCAACGCGTGCGATATCCTCCGGAACATCGACGTCGGCGGTGCGTTCGGTGGTGGTCAGCACGCAGATTTTCGCACCGTTCTCCAAAGCGCGGAGTTGTTCGAGTTTCTCGCACGCCTCAAGGCGACCCGTCGGCCAGGCGACAAAATGCTCCAGGAAGGCGCGAGTGTAGGCGTAGAGTCCCCAGTGGAGCAGTGGTTCGCAGGGCTCGCCGCCCTGACGTTGGAAGGGAATCGGGGCACGACTAAAATATAACGCGAATTTGTTCGCGTCAAGGACGACTTTGACAGCATTGGGATCCTGCGGGTCACGTCCGGAGATGCCGAAGGGAACCGCAACCGTCCCCATGTCCGCGCCAGAAGACTTCATTTGCTGCACCAACTGGTGGAGGACGGTGGCGGGAATCAGCGGTTCGTCGCCTTGCACATTGACAATCAGGTCTGCGTCGCGCCCTTGGATGGCTTCCCAGATGCGGTCGGTGCCGGAGCGGCAGCTTTCGCTGGTCATCACAGCTTGGCCGCCAAAGGCGACGACTGCTTCGCGGATGCGTTCATCGTCGGTGGCAACCAGGACTTCCTCAAAATCAGTGCATTTGCAGGTGGATTCGTAGGTCCACTGGATCATCGGCTTGCCGGCGATGAGCGCCAGCGGCTTGGCGGGGAAACGCGTGCTCCCATAGCGTGCGGGAATGACTGCAATTGTTTTCATGGATTTCTAAACCCGAACGAGACTTATCGGGGAAAAAACATCCCTTCTTTTCAAACAAGAAAAACTTTGGTCCACTAGAAAATTCTCTAAATGTCTTAGAGAATGATAGAAAAACGAAGATTGCCGTGGAAACTTCAACTGCCGACTTGACAAAATGAAATCCGGTGGTAGCGTACGAAAGTGGGTGGTGGCGGGGGTGGTGGGTGCCCCACGTGTTTTTTATTGCGTTGCTATCGAAACGCCAGAGGGAAACTTCAGGGCGGCAACAACTTATTGCGTTGCCCTCGAAACGCCCGAAGGAAACTTCAGGGCGTCAGCAACTTATTGCGTTGCCCTCGAAACGACCGATGGAAACTTCAGGGAGTCAGCAATCGGTTGGCATACACCGCCAGCGGGAGATGCGACGACGAGCGGTAAGCCTCCAGACTGTGGAGCGCCAAATGGGAAGTCGGGCAGCAAGCCAACAACGCACCGGCGACATAGAGTTCGCGTAGTTGTGCGAACAGTTCCCCTGCATGGTGTGCGTGTCCCGCCAGCCCTGGAGCCGTCAGGATGCACTCCAATTGCGGCACCGCCTCTGGCATTGGCCAGCGCTGGAGGTAAAGGCAAACCGCCCGAAGATGACTGAACGGCGCCTCGCCGTCCAATTCCTGAAGTTTTCGCAGCAACGCCGCCGTCCCGCCGCCGATGACCTGAAGGGCAAGAATCACGCTGTCCAGCGGCGTGTTGGCGTCGCCTGGGGCCGACGGTTCCCAGGGAGTGCTGTCCAAGAAAAGTTTCAGCATTTCACGGCCCGAGGAGTCGCCCAGGAATGCCAGAATTTGCGCGACCAGAACAGTCGGCTGACGCCCAAAAGCGGCCTGGAGCTGTCGACGTGCCCGGTCTGGACGCTGAAAGATTGCCGCCACCTGGTAGAGCGTCAGACTCTGGGGCGTTGGGGATGCTGTATTTACATCCTTTTGCACTGCAACGGCTTCACTGGGAAGCACCCCCGCCTCCACCAGTCGTTGTTGGATGGGGCGCAGGGGAACCTCGCGCAATGCGCAACCTTGCTGAACCGCCGCAGCGGCAACCAGTCCTGCCGCCGTAGCCATTTTCTGCAAGTCCTTTCTCCGCTTCAAAACAAAAAGCGCATTCCAGTGGAACGAAAGTCCACGCCCAATCGTCAGCACCCCTTCGAGTTTCCGTGGCAAGAGCGCCCGCAACGGCACCCACGCCTCCCAAGTTGAGCCTGGAGGTATCAGGCGCATCAAAATTGACTGCACGCCGGAACCGACATCTTCAATGGAACCATGAGCCACCCCGATGGTATCACAATAATGGCGTCCCAAAATGATATCCTGCGGTTGCACAACCAGTTCGCCAACCATGCGGTAATCGCCGCCAAGCTGCCGAAAGTCTTCACTGGAAGATTCATTATCTTCTTCAGAATGAAAGAGTTCTCGAACATATCCAGGCAATTGAACATACCCCAGGGATGTTCCCCAACCGGTATAGTCCGCACAGCCATCTGGAATGAATTGGGAGACCGCAGCACCCGCCGCACGAACCACCAGCGCATCCCCAGTTGCATCTATGACTACTTTAGAACGAACAAGATATGACTTCCCTTTGAAATCTCGGCAAAGCACCCCCGTAATACAGCGCTTGCAATGCAGTACACCCCCTAACCGTGCGAACGGCCAGTGTTTCAGCCCGTCCACCGGCGGCTCTGCCGCCAACAAGTTCGGACATCCGAAGGCACCAATGCAGAGGACTTGACGTCCTTCTCGCGCAACGGTCATCGCCGCCGCGGTGCCAGAGATTCCGTTGCCCACCACCAGAACCTCGGTGGTCATTTCGCACGCGGGTTCTGGCAACTCTACGAAAACATGATTTAATCTATTCGAGTGGATAATATTGTCGCAATTCCAGACAACTTCTTCGCCGGATGCCAGCGTCAACGGTGCCTCTACTGTCAAGGCAAGCTTCTCGGCCACGACGACCTCACGAGCCTGAACCGCAAAATAGCCGTCTTCGGCAAGAAAGACCCAGCCGACTGTGGCTTGCGAGGCGTCCTTCAATGGTGCCACTGGCACTGCTCCTGCGAGCAACTCCACGCCGGCCTGTCGCAAGCGTCGCACAATCTCCTGCTCCGGCTCCTCGCCATACGTCGCCACAATCCTCTGCCCAAACCGCTGAAGCGCCAAGGCAGCCGTCGACGGCGAATCTACGCCGACCACCAAGACATCAACGTGTTTGACTACAGGCAAGTTTAGCAACATCTTCCCAAAATGATTCGCCAGCTTATTTCGGCTGGCAGTTTTCCATAACATAAATGGTATTTCCAAAAGTAACGCAAAAATGCCCTCATTTTAGCAGACTTTTACTTTTATCCCTTATATTAAGTCATCCATACGGCAACTTTTGTAATTCCATCCCATGCCACTACTGGCCCATTTCGTTTCCCGCAAAACAACGAAACATGGAGAGAACGGCGCAGGCGCCTGAAATGTCATGCCGAAACACACCAGCACCTCCTAACACCAACAACAGCCGCTGTTTAATAACAAAGTAACCTATTTATAATAAAGCATTTAAGTGATTAAATTTCAGCCAAGCCGAAGGTCTTTTTGCATCAAACACCTCTGGCGTAGCCTGGCTTCGTATGCAGAATC
Organism: Victivallales bacterium; assembly: GCA_017617415.1. GTDB lineage: Bacteria > Verrucomicrobiota > Lentisphaeria > Oligosphaerales > Oligosphaeraceae > RGIG1601. Next base: position 7,975 of record JAFZWH010000088.1, read on the forward strand.
CGCGTAACATCCTCCAGCATCACCTGCCCCTGCTCTTCTTCTGGGGGCTGCTTTTTCTGGCCGCACTCCCCTTCGTGGAGATACGCGCCAGCGATGAGGCAATCATGGCGGGAGTGGTACGAGACATTATTCAAAATCACCACTTCCTGCCGGCAGACTTTCATTTCCAGGGTCGCCCCTGCACCATCTTCCCGCTTTATCCCTGGCTGGTTGCCATCTGTTCGTTCTTCCAGGAACCCACCGCCTTCACTGTCCGCTTGCCTTCCGCACTTGCCGTGCTCGGCCTGGCCACCCTGGCTGGCAGGATGTCACGACGGTACAAGAGCGACTACGCCGGATTGACCTCCGCAATCGTCGTCCTTACCAGCTTCGTGATGGTTCGCGTGGGCTACCGTGCCCACACCGAGACACTTCACGCATTGCTAATGACCGCCGCATGGTTCACCTGGTACAACCTCGGACCGCAACGGCACCGCTGGGGCTGGGCGTGGGGACTTGCGTTGGGCTGCGTCATGCTGGATATCCTCAATGTCGGGCTACGCGCCGCAATCCTTTTCTATCTTCCCATTGTCTTCACTCGCATGCCACCGCGCGCGCAACGACGGCTCCTGCAGCCGGCGCATGTCATCACCCTCCTCTGCTACCTTCTGGTCGCATACATCTGGATCACGCTTGGAAAACAACCTGTCTTTGCGGGCAATTCCCTGGCCGCCTCGCCCTTCGCTTTCGGCGGCGAAGGATTCTTCCACCACCTGTTTCTCTTCCCGATCAAGGGAGTCCTCTACCTGATGCCCTGGGGAGTGCTTGTGTGGGCGCCATTCTGCGAGGCACAACGACGCTTCGAACCCGCCGGCTCCCTCTGCGGATTCCTGCGGGCGGTATTCCTCTGGCCCTTCTTGCTGACCTGGCTCACGCCCGGCACCTCGCCACTCCTGCTCCTTCCACTGCTCGCCCCCGTCGCCGTACTCATCGGAATCCACGCCGAGGTCGTGCTCCGCCGCAATGCCCGCCTCTGCCAACGCCTCACCAAATGGGGAGGATACCTCACTGCTGCAGCCATGTTCCTCCTCGTCATCGGATGGCTCCTCATTGACCACGGGAGACTGCTCATTACCCCGACAGTTGAACTCGCGCCCGTACTCACCCCAATCGCCCTTTCACGACTGGCGCGTTTCATGGCACTTCTGCTCTTGACCGTCGCAGGTCTCACCCTCTGGAAAACCCGCCACTCAACTGACGCCGAACGAATTGCATGGTGCGCCTTCGCATGTTTCTTCGCATACTACATCGGATTCGCCATCCCGCGAGATTATCTGCTGATGCCCGACCGAGTCTATGCCGCGCGTGCCCTCTTGGGCACCCTCCCCCCCACGCAGGACAACACCAGCGCCAACTCTGCCATACCACTCCAGCCACCCCAGGACATCCCGCACATCTATTTGGAAACCACCGATACAATCGCAGCACAACTCAACGGACAGATGTACTACCTCGGACTGCCCGTCACCCATGTCCAAAACCTTCCTGCCGAACTGCCCGGCAATCCCAACGAGGTCTGGCTCCTTAGCCAGAAATTCCCCCTCTATCCCAACTGGAACTGGACGACCGTCTCCCCTGAATACAATCTCAATCAATTGAGGGAAAAAGAATTGTCGCTGATTCAGATGGACAACCAGGAATCCCGGCCGAAGGCCCTCCTCCATTCTGGAATCCATTACTATAAGAAAAACTACGATACCAAAGAGGGCACCCAGCTACTACCACGCTACCGCCCTGCCGCACGATTCCGGCTCTATCGCGGAAGACGCATCGAACCATAAATCCTGGCTTAATTGTTAATCAAGGCGTTTCCTTTTAAGACCATTGGCGAAAATTTGCGAAAATATTTGAAAAATGTATTAAAATTGCTTGTTTCCAATGGCAAAATCCATTTGATGGGCTATTTTAACCCAAAAATGACACAAATACAAAATGTGTCATAGATGTAACAGCAAAGTCCCTATCTTCATTTCATAACTAATTAATTACAAAACAGTTAGAGAAAACTCACCGAATCCATTCCACTAACCCATTGGAGAAAACATGAAGAAGCGTTCTTTGATTCTGTCGCTATGTCTGGCAATGGCGGTTTTGCCGACTTACGGTGCTGGTTTGGCGATTCTCGAACAGTCGGTATCCGGTCTTGGGCGTGGTCTTGCCGGCATGGCAGCCTCCTGGGGTGATCCTTCGGCGCTATACTTCAACCCGGCGACCGGCGCAGGGTGTGAGACGTTGACATTGAACACCGGACTCCATGTTCTGACCGGCGATGTTCAGTTCCATGACGATGGTTCGACGCTGACCGGGAAAAAGAGCGGCGACATCATTGGCACCAGTTTCATCCCTAACCTGGACTTTGTGGTTCCGGTCGGTGATGGTCTCACCTTGAACATGGCGATGACCGCCACCAGCGGCACTGCGACCCACTACAACTCCTACTGGCTTGGCCGGTACTTCTCCACCGAGACCAGCATCTCTGTCCTGGAGCTCGCCCCGTCAGTCTCCTACGCGATCACCGATGAATTGGCCATTGGCTTCGGCTTCCTGGCGCAGTACTGCGATGTTCTGATGAAGCAGAAAATCAACACGACGGATACGCTTCCGGCTGGCTATGGGCATGACACACACCTCAAGATGGAGGGTGATGGCTGGGCTTACGGCTTCACCGCCGGCATCATGTACAAACCCACTGACTCCACCACGCTCGGTCTGGGGTATCGTTCCTCCATGCAGCATACGGTAAAGGCCAAGGCGCGCTTCTCCAACATCCCCGAGGTACTCCGCCTGGGAACCAGCTACAGCGACCACGCCCGCATCTCAATGGACCAGCCCCAGTCCATCACCTTCGGCATCCAGCAGAAGGTCACCGACAAATTGACGCTGATGGCCGACATCGCCTGGACCGACTGGAGCACCCTCAAGGACATGCCCGTGAAATTCGACAAGGCCACCGCAGTCACCGGCGGCAAACACCGTGACCCCAACCACATGAAGTGGCACGACTCCTGGCGCTTCTCCATCGGTGGCGAATACGCCCTCACGGAGAAGTGGACCCTGCGCTGCGGAGCCACCTTCGACGAGCGCACCGTGACCGTCCACAGCGACAAGAAGACCATGATGCCCGACTCCAACCGCTACTGGGTCTGCTGCGGCTTCTCCTACAAATGGAACGAGCACCTCACCTTCGACCTTGGCTACAACCACATCTTCTTCGAGCCCAGCCACATCAAACAGACAGACGCATCCGGTTCCGGCAAAATCCTCAAGGGCAAGTTCACCGGCTACACCAACCTGGTCTCCGCCGGACTCAAATATACATTCTGACAGTATAGAAATTAACTACTTAAACTCGGCGGCGTCTTATATCATGAGGACGTCGCCGTTTTTCGTTTCCTTGACTGCATTCTCCCGCAAAATCTCCTCGGCAATTTATATTAGCCGTTAGCACCACTTGGACTTCTTCACTTTTTTAACAAATCAAGGAGCCATTCATGGAAAAAATCATCAAAGTCGGTCTGGCCGGCTACGGCCGCAGCGGTCGTGACATCCACCGCCTCGCCATCTCCAAGGATCCGCGTTTTCAGATTGTCGGCGTAGCCGATGCGCTGGAGGAGCGCCGTGCCGAGGCCGCCGAGGAATGCAAGTGCCCGGTTTACAATGACTACCGCGACCTCCTCGCCGCCGGCGGCTTCGACCTCTTCGTAAACGCCACACCCTCACTCTACCATGTCGAAGGCACCATCGCCGGACTCAAGGACTACATGGTTCTGAGCGAAAAGCCCTCCGCCACCACCGTCGCGGAATTCGACGCCATCCTTGCCGCGTCTCAGGCCTCCGGCCATGCGTTCTTCCCCTTCCAAAACTCCCGTTTCTATCTCCACGCCCAAAAAATCAAGGAGATCATCGCCTCCGGAGTGATTGGAAAAGTCATCAACATCCGACTGAACTGGAGTGGCTTCGGGCGTCGTTGGGACTGGCAGACCCGCCAGGACATGAAGGCCGGAAATCTCTTCAACACCGGTCCCCATCCCCTTGACCTCGCCATCGACTTCTTCGGCGAAGGCACCCCAAAGGTCTTCGCCCGCATGAAGGCCGAGCACGCCGGACTCGGTGGTGACGCCGACAACTATGCCTCCGTCGTCATCTACGGTGACGACAAGCCGGACATTGAAATCGTGACCTCCAGCTTCCTTGCCTTCCCGCAAGGCGACCAGATCAACGTCCAGGGCACCTGCGGCGGCATCACCGCCCGCGCCGGCTATGTGAAATGGAAGTACTTCGACCCCGCCACCGCGCCGAAGCAGCCCTTCTGGAAACCCTGGAGCGACCACCGCAAGTACTGCTCCGAGCAACTCAACTGGCAGGAGTGGGAGTGGCAGAACGCCGTTGAACAGAAAAACGGCTTCAACGACATCGCCAGCCGCTACTACGACAGCCTCTACAATGTCATCGTGAACGGCAAAGAGCGTGTCGTTGGACTTGACCAGGTGCGCCGCCAAATCTATGTCAACGAGCAGGCGCATCTCCAGAATCCCCTGCCGACCTGCCCCCTGCCGTGACCATCAAAGAATTGCAAATCTGCAAACTTTTCTTGCATTTCTGCAAATATAGGAAGTTTTCGCCATGAAACTTGGAATGATTGGATTGGACACCTCGCACGTCAGCGAGCTCTCCAAAGTCTTCAACGACCCCACCCACCCCTTCCATATTCAGGACATGCCGGTGGTGAAGGCCTTCCCCGGCGGCAGCAAGAACACCTCGTTCAGCTACAACCGGGTGGAAAAATACACCGCCGAACTGGCCGGACGCGGCATCGAAATGGTCAACTCCATCCGAGAACTCGATGGCCTGGACGGCTATCTGCTGGAGTCTGTGGACGGTCTTCAGCACTTCGAGCAGTTCGAGCAACTCGTCGCCTTCGGCAAGCCCGTCTTCATCGACAAGCCTTTAGCCTGCTCCTACACCGCCGCCAAAGCCATCTACGAACTCTCCAAGAACTCCGGCGTGCCCTTCTTCACCGCCAGCTCCATCCGCTATTCTCCTGGCGTCGCCGACCTCTGCCCCGCTGACGAGAAGGTCTGCGGAGCCGAGGCCTTCGGCCCGATGCTCCTCCTCCCCGACTACCGCGACTACTTCTGGTACGGCATCCACACCGCCGACACCATCTTCTCCTACCTCGGAACCGGGTGCCAGAGCGTCCAGGCCATCTCCCCGCCGACCACCGAGACCCTCATCGGCACCTGGAAGGACGGACGCACCGGCATCTGCGCCGGAAACCACGACGGCGCATATTGCTTCGGAGCGCGAGTCCTCACCGACAAGACCCAGCACGTCGGCACTCTCAACACCATGGAGTCCTACATGCGGACGCTCTCCCGGAACATGGCGCAATTCTTCCGTACCGGCGTCTCCCCCATCGCCCCCGAGGAGAGCGTGGAGGTCATCGCCTTCCTCGAGGCCGCCAGTCGGTCTCGCGCCCAAAACGGCAAGCCATTCAACCTCAGCGAGTTGTAAACTACACTAAAGAGCTGGTCACTCGCTGAACAAGGATAATTCGTGCAGCCATTGGCGATATGTCGCCAACGAATATGGTGCCCTGCCCAGCAGATAATGGTTGCGGCAGGGCTTCTTTTCGCCGTCGAGCGTCCACTCCAGCAGAAACAACCGTGGCTTGGAGACGTAATCCCCGGCGAGAATGCCCCCCAGGGTAGTTGCGCCTGCGTTCGCCTCAAGGTGGAACCGTCCAGCCAATAGCGCCTCTTTATTGCCAAGTTCGGTCACGCGGTAAGTCCCGGCGACGGCTTCCAGCCGGTCATTGACCGCCGCCACCTCGACCACGCCGTCTTGCGGTTCACGGCACATCAGGCACGTAAGCTGCTGCGAGGCCTTGAGGAAATAGTATGCGGGCTTCTTGCGGTAGTAGTAGTCCACCACTGCATCGGAGATCTGCGGCCAGCAGTCAATGACATTCCACCAGATCAGTCCGGAGGTGACTGGTTTGCGCAGTCGGAAGCTCTCCAGGAAGAATTTCATCGCCTCCGCCTGCACAATCTGTGAGGCCGCAACGAAATCCTCCAGCGTTTCGGGCACCGTCCCGAAAGCACTCGTAATCTGCTTGTGCATCAGCTCAATACGGTAGGAATAAGCACCATGCATATCCTCGAAAGGCTGTGCCGCATGGCAATTCCAGTCCACGTCGTCCAGCGTCACCTTGAGCGCGCTCGGCGGCAGGAATTCTTTGAGGCTCGCCATCTCCGGCATCCCATGGTAGCCCATTTCGGAGGCGAAAATCGCCTTGTGCTTCGTGTAGTAGTCGCTCTTCCAGTAGTCGCGCGGTCCCCAGAGGTGCTGTTCCGGGACATCATCCAATGTACCTCCAGCCGCCCACACCGCATCGGAGATATACGGTGAACTGGGAAGGTAGTCGCGGGAGGGATCCTCGCGCACCAGCACCTGCGGAAGCACCTCGCGCGTCACGCGGTTCACTGACGGCGGGAAGCGGTCAAGTCCGCCCCAGTAGCGCAGGCAGTCGCATTCGTTGTCTCCCGACCACAGCGCCAGACATGCGTGGTGGCGAAGTCTGCGTACCACCGCCGTCGCTTCACGGCGCATTGCCTCAAGAAACGCCTCGTCCTGCGGTGGCGCCTCGCACGCCAGCATGAAATCCTGCCAGACCAGGATACCACGCCGGTCGCATTCGGCAAAAAAGTCGTCGTCTTCATAGATGCCGCCTCCCCAGCATCTCAGCATATTGCATCCCAGGTCGCTCCACAACTCCAGGTCCTTGACCACGCGGTCGGGGTTCTCGCCATGCATGGCATCGGTGGGAACCCAGTTCGACCCGCGGATGAAAATCGGCGTGCCATTGACGATGAAGCGGAAGCGGCCGTTGCCCCGTTCATCCAGAGTGTCCGTGCGGTCGAGTTTTATCTTCCTGACGCCGGTCTGCCAGGTCGCCGTGTCCACCACCGCCCCGTCCTTGCGCAGTTCCAGCGTACAGTCGTAGAGCTTCTGCTCGCCCGCGCCGGACGGCCACCACAGCTGCGGCTCCGGCAGGGTAAAATACCGACTGCCGTGGCAAAAGCGCAAGGGGAATTCGTGCGTGAAACGCTGGGTGCCGCAGACCATCGTCAGCAATGCGCTGTAGCCCTCAAAATGTTCTTCCTTGGGCAAAGCGAAGCTCCAGTCCAGCATCATCGCCGCGCCGTTCTCGCGCAAGGCATCGGTGTGTAGATAGACACGCGTCCACCGGCGAGGAGGCTGATAGCGCAGGGTGACCGGCCGCCACAACCCCGCGCCGACCACCCGCGGGCAGATGTCCCAGCCATAGGTATGCATCGCCCGACGCAGATGCAGCCCCTCGTAATTGTACGGCAACGATTGCTCGCCCGGAGTGACCTCAAATGCACGCGCGGCGTTCACCGACGAGGCAATCTTCACCTGCAAGATATTCCCTGACGCCTTCAGCAGGTCGCCTGGCACCGCCAGGTGATGCTCAATGAGCATATTGTCCGTCCGCCCCAGCGAGACGCCGTTCAGGATGACCTCCGCAAGCGTGTCAATCCCCTCGAAGCACAACTCCGCAGTATCGCTCTTCGACGGCAATTCCGGCACTGAAAACTCGGTCGTATACTCCCAGTCAAGGTATTCGTATGGTCGCAACAACGAAGTGTTGTGCGCATAATAAATGTCCGGCATCTTGCCTGCACGCATCAAGTCCCCGACCACATTGCCCGGCACCTGCGCAGGAATCTCTTGCGGTTTCTGCGTGACGGGATCCAGATAGCGCAACGACCAAGGAGCATTGGAAAGAGAAAACGATTTCATGGCAAACAATGCTTATGGGGGAAAAGGAGATTGATAGTAATATAATTCACTCTTGGAACACTAGACGGATAGTCAGGCTAGTCAGAATAGAAACAAAAAAACCGGGGCGCTTAAGTGCGCCCCGGCCTTTGCTTTCAAGCTACTATCTACACCAGAATTAGTATTCCGGGGTCATCAGGTAGTAGGTGAGGTCCTTGAGGGTCTCGACGTGACCATCGAGGAAGCTGTAGTTGGACTTGTCGTCGTGACCGAGCTCCATGCCCTGGCCCATACCAGAATCGTTGTGACCGCAAGCCGAGCGCGGAACGACTGCAGACAGCTCAGCCTTGGTGGGAGTGCCGCTGGTCTTCCAGTTCGCATGGCCAACGAACATGCAGTCCGTGCTGCCATGGCCGGCGACAGAGCCGGAGAGACCAGGAGCATCCGTGTTCAAAGCGGAGCAGCCGTAGAAGAAGGTGCCAGCCGGAACCGGAACCGAAGCAAGAGCGGTGCAACGGTCGATACGAGTGGCGCTGGACATACGGCCATAGTTGATGCCGATGGCGACCTTGTAGTCAATGGCGGCTTCCTTGGCATTCCACTTGGAGGTCCAGGCGCAGGGCTGGCTCACTGCCGGGCATGCCCACAGTTCAGGATCCACATACTTGCGCAGAATCACCGGGAAGTAGGCGGTATTCTGCAGGTTGTTGCAGGTGTAGTTGGTGCAGTTGTAAACGGAGGGCAGACCCTGCGAAGCCTGGATATAGCCACGGGGCAACAGACCATCGTTGTCTTCGCAGTAGAGCATCGTGCCGAGCATGATCTGCTTGTGGTTGTTCACGCAGGAGATGGTACGTGCCTTGGTACGCGCCTTGGAGAGGGCGGGAAGCAACATGCCAGCCAGAATCGCGATGATGGCGATGACCACCAAGAGTTCAATCAGAGTAAAAGACTTTTTCATTGTTGTGTCAGTTATGGTTTAGGGGAAACAAAAAAGACGAATGATTGAATGGGGAACCTGGCCCACCCGTTCAAGAGTGATCCAAGGGACGATTTTCTATTCTCGACACCGCAAATCGCGCTTCAACTTCGGCGTCATCTGCGTGCCTTATTCTAATTATAAGCAAAGTTTCCGGCTTTTTCAAGAACAAACAACAAAAATCTTCAAGGAAATTAAAAAAAAAACGAGATGTCATTTGACACCCCGGTTTTTAGAGCGAATCAACTAAAGCGTGTCAGCTTAGTTGTTGAGGGTCGCCAGACGATAGTCGACGTCCTTGAGGGTCTCCACGTGACCATCGAAGAAGCCGTGGTTGCACTTGTCGTCATGCGGATACTCGACGCCCAGGCGCATGCCGCCATTCGCGGAGCTGCTCCAGGAGGAGCGAGGAACGATGGTCTTGAGGTCATCCGGATAATCCTCGGCATAGCGACCGCCGAAGCAACTTCCGACATTGCTGGCAGTGCAGCTGAAGATGAAGGTGCCCTGCGGAATCGGCACGGATGCCAGCGCGACACCCTTGTCCATGCGGTCGCTCTTGTCGCCCTTGCAGGTCTGGTTGATGACAATACCGACGGTATATTCAATCTTGGCTTCCTTGTTGTTCCACTTGTAGGCCTGCTTGAACGGCTTGATGTTGGCTGGGCACGCCCACAGCTCCGGGTCAACATATTTGCGGAGGATGACGGGATAATATGGGCAAAGAGCACCACCAGAGGTGTTGTTGCTGAAATTGAAGGCCTCCGTTTGGTTTTCCTTAAGGCCGCTCAGATGCGCCGGCATGGTCTGGCCGTCGTTGTCCTCGCAGTAAAGCATAAGGCCCAGCATGATCTGCTTGTGGCGGTTCACGCAGTCAATGGTACGCGCCTTGGTACGTGCCTTGGCGAGGGCGGGAAGAAGCATGCCAGCCAGAATCGCGATGATGGCGATGACGACCAGCAATTCAATCAGGGTGAAAGACTTTTTCATGGTAGCGTCGTGTATGGGTTGTAGTTTGTTGAAACAGAAACGGAACACAGTGATTGTTTAAAGGAAGTTGGCACACCCCGCAAGGGGTGGTCCAAGAAACATCTTTTCAAGTTTCACGCCGCGAATCTGGCTACTACCGAAGATTTTCAGCATGTTCATATATAATTATAGGAATTTCCTTATATTTTTCAAGATGAAGTTGCCAATTTCATAAAAAAAGGAAATGATATCTTTGACTTGCCAGAAGGAGCA